>NZ_CBFFRJ010000045.1:0-36372 GCF_965644225.1 Phytobacter sp. V91
TACAGCTCAGCTAAGGTAAGGCTAATACAGATAAGGACTCCACTGAACCCCACCGATTAAATCGCACCTTCCTTAGACAACTGTCAATGGTTCACTCCCAACTTCGTTGACTGATTTACAGGCAAAAAAACGGGATGCCAGACTTCGGCACCCCGTCAGATGATCCCCTGCTGCGCAGTTACAGCAGCGTGCCATAAATGGTTAACAGCGCCACCACCACCACCAGCACAAATGACGTCTTTTTCGCCATTGAAACTGCGGCTTTTGGTGTCTCAACCTTATCAAGATGGGGTTCACGTGCCAGCGAGAACTGCGCAAGGCGCGTGAGCACCTGATACTGCGAAGTATGACGATCGCCCAGCGAGGCAAACCACGCAGGCAGGGCTTTTTCGCCATGTCCAATCAGCGCATAAATCACCCCCGCCAGGCGAACCGGGATCCAGTCCAGAAGATGTAAAATGGCATCAATGCCGGACTGCTGCCGCTCACCAGGTGTCTGATAACGTGCCAGCCAGGACTGAAGCGCGCGCAAAAAGCCATATCCGACCAGGGTGACGGGACCCCAGACGCCGCCGACAATAAACCAGAATAACGGGGCGAGATAATAGCGAAAATTAATCCACAGCAGCGCATTTTGTAACTCGCGCAGGTATTCACGTTCACTGCAACCTGGCGGAATACCGTGGATCAGCGTCAGTTCACTGGCCATCGCGTTGTGGGCATGGCTGTCATTACGTGAAGCGGCCTTCAGATAGGCGTGATAGTGCATCCGCACCTTGCCTGCGCCAATACACAGCAGGCCGAACAGGATCCACACCACCAGCAGTGGGACGTTAAAAAACAGCCCGTTCAGGGCTCTGAGGATCAGGAAGGTTACCAGCATAGCGCATGCTGTCATCAGCAGCGTACGCGCAACCGAGAAATGTTTGATCCGCCGGAACAAAACCTCCAGCCGATGATCAAGGTGCCAGTGTTCGCCAGCTTTAAACAGCCGTTCGGCGATCAGAACCAGCAGCATAGTAAACAATGTCATGGCATCTCCTTATCTGAATCATCTGCCACAAGCGCGCGAAACCTTTCCCAGTCAAATGCCGGGCCGGGATCGGTCTTACGGACAGGGGCAATGTCGCTATGCCCGGTCATGTGAGCGGCAATCGATGGATAAAGTCCGATTAAGGCCCGGCTCACCTTTGCCAGTTGCTGATACTGCGCATCGGTATAGGGCAGGTTATCGGTTCCTTCCAGCTCAATGCCAATGGAAAAGTCATTACAGCGCTCTCTCCCCTGGTAGACCGACACGCCAGCATGCCAGGCGCGCTTATCAAAGGGAACATACTGAACAATCTCGCCATCGCGACGGATCAGGCAGTGTGCGGATACCCGCAAATGGACAATTTCGGCAAAAAAGGGATGAGCATCAGGATCCAGAGTGCCGGTGAACAGCGCATCAATCCATGGACCGCCAAACTCGCCGGGCGGCAGACTGATATTGTGAACCACCAGCAACGAAGGCGTTTCATCATCGGGACGGCAATCAAAGTGGGGAGAAGGCACCTGCCGCGCCCCGACCAGCCAGCCCTTATTTAACTGCATGCACGATCTCCTTATTTATGGTGCTCAAACACGCTCTAGAGTAGCATGTTCGTACGCTGTCCTGTCATTGTATGTTGAGCCTGGCGTCAATAACAGAACACACACTAACATTCTGATTAGCTACCCTTTTTTGGAGTTTTATCATGCCGCCTCGCCGTTACAACCCCGATAGTCGACGTGACGCGCTGTTGCAACGTATTGAAATGGACATCCCCGCCGCCGTCGCGCAAGCCCTGCGCGAAGACCTGGGTGGCGAAGTCGATGCCAGCAACGATATTACCGCACTATTATTGCCAGCAGATAACCAGTCCCACGCGGTCATTATTACCCGTGAAGAGGGAGTTTTCTGCGGTAAGCGCTGGGTTGAAGAAGTCTTTATTCAACTGGCTGGCGATGACGTGCAGATAACCTGGCATGTGGCGGATGGCGATCCCGTCAAGCCTGACCAGCCGCTCTTTGAGTTGCAGGGGCCATCCCGCGTGCTGCTGACCGGTGAACGCACCGCACTGAATTTCGTGCAAACCCTCTCCGGAGTGGCAAGCGAAGTACGCCGTTATGTTGCCCTGCTCGAAGGCACGAAAACCCAACTGCTGGACACGAGGAAAACCCTGCCCGGACTGCGTACCGCGCTGAAATATGCAGTGCTCTGCGGCGGCGGCGCAAATCACCGGCTGGGCCTTTCCGATGCGTTTTTAATTAAAGAAAACCACATTATTGCCGCAGGCTCTGTACGCCAGGCGGTGGAAAAAGCCTTCTGGCTGCACCCGGATGTACCGGTAGAAGTGGAAGTGGAAACCCTTGAGGAGCTTGACGATGCCCTGAAAGCAGGCGCGGATATCATCATGCTCGACAACTTCAGAACCGAGCAGATGCGTGAGGCGGTGAAACGGACCAATGGCCAGGCGCGACTGGAAGTCTCCGGCAATGTGACCATGGAAACGCTGCGGGAATTCGCCGAAACCGGGGTTGATTTTATCTCCGTAGGCGCACTGACCAAACATGTCCACGCCCTGGATTTGTCGATGCGTTTTCGCTAATCCCGTTTTTCCCTTCTCCTGCTGAGGAGAGGGGTTTTGCGTGACATCGCGTAAAATCACTCTCCCATAATGCAACTGGCTAAAAAAATGCTGGATCTGCCTCGGTAAGCAGATTTTCCCCTCTCGTCTCTCCCCCTCTCCGCCGCCAAAGTGGCCTGCATTACCCAAGGAGGAGAGCATGAACAGACAACGTGGATTTACGCTTATTGAGCTAATGGTGGTGATAGGCATCATCGCGATACTAAGCGCCATTGGCATTCCCGCCTACCAGGGTTATCTGCGCAAAGCCGCCCTGACCGATATGCTGCAAACCTTTGTGCCTTACCGCACTGCGGTAGAACTGTGTGCCCTGGAAAGTGGGGGCGTCGACAGTTGCAACAGCGGCAGCAATGGCATCCCCTCGCCCGCAACGACGCGCTATGTTTCCGCCATGACCGTAACCAAAGGCATTACGACCCTCACCGGGCAGGAGAGTCTCAACGGTTTGCGGGTAGTGATGACTCCGCAATGGGATAGCAGCAACGGCATGAAAGGCTGGTCACGCAGCTGTGAAACCACGGCCAATGAGGCGCTCAAACAAGCCTGTGAAGATGTCTTTCGCCTGAACATCCAGTAAGGAAAGAACGCCATGCAACAGGAGAAATTGAAGACACTGTGCAAGCGGCATCGCGCGATATTACTTAATAGCGATGCACAGATGCTGAATATTGCCGTAGTGGGTGAACCCTCAACCGGGCTACTCGAAGCCCTGCGCTTTGCCACCCCAAAACGGGTGGGTATCGAATGCTGGACCCAGGCGCAGATGGACAGCCATTTTCAACAGGCGAATGACACCCTACTGCCGGTGGTTCAGGAAGAGTCAGGCGGAGTGGTGGCGTTACTCAATCAGACACTTGAGCAAGCGCTTGCCCAGCGTGCATCGGATATTCATTTCGAACCGGCTGAGCACCATTATCGTATTCGGCTGCGGGTCGACGGGGTACTGCATTCGCTGCCTCCCATCGCCAGCGCCATGACCAGCATGCTCACCGCCCGTCTGAAGGTACTGGGGAATCTGGATATTGCTGAGCGCCGGGTGCCGCAGGATGGGCAGTTCAGTATCACTCTCGCCGGGCAGGAGATCTCGTTTCGGATTGCCACCCTGCCCTGCCGTTACGGAGAAAAAGTGGTGCTTCGTCTGTTACACCAGGTGAGCCAGTCGTTCGATCTCAATGAACTGGGCATGAGCCATTCACAGCTTCGCCAGTTACAGGAAGCGCTCAATCAACCGCAAGGGCTTATTCTGGTAACAGGCCCGACAACCGTAACGCTCTATAGCGCATTACAGGTCAGGAATAACGTGGGGATCAATATTTGTAGCGTTGAAGATCCGGTGAAGATCCCGCTGACAGGTCTGAATCAGACGCAAATAAATCCGCGCGCAGGCCTGACATTCCAAAGTGTCCTCAGGGCACTGCTTCGCCAGGATCCGGACATCATTATGATCGGCGAGATCCGCGATGGCGAAACCGCTGAAATTGCAATCAAAGCCGCACAAACCGGCCATCTGGTACTCTCCACGCTGCATACCAATTCCACGACCGAAACGCTGGTACGCATTGCGCAAATGGGCGTAGCCCGCTGGATAATCTCCTCGGCATTGTCCCTGGTGATTGCTCAACGCCTGGTGCGAAAGCTCTGCCCGCACTGTCGCCAGCAGCGACCAGAGAAGGCCGCCATGCCCGTCTCACTCTGGCCGCGCCCATTGCCGCGCTGGCAAGCAATCGGCTGTGAACGTTGTTATCACGGCTTTTATGGCCGCGTGGCTTTATTTGAAGTGCTGGAGGTGGATTCTGCACTTCGCCAGGCAATTGCCGACGGAACACCGGCCAGCAAAATCGAAGAACAATCACGCAAGGCGGGTATGACAACTCTGTTTCAAAACGGATGCCTCGCCGTTGAACAGGGGCTGACCAGCATTGAAGAGATCCTGCGCGTACTGGGGATGCCCGATGGCGACTAAGCAACTCTGGTGCTGGTCCGGTCTGAATACTGAGGGGGAACTGCTCCAGGGCTCAAGCTGGGAAAACAAGCGCCATGAAGTGTTACTTGCCTTGCAACAGCAGCAGATCCATCTGATCTCACTTAAACGCCACGCAGTACGTCCAGCCCTGTGGCAGGGCCAGCACTGCGGTGAAATCATGCGACAGCTGGCAACCTTATTACAGGCGGGTTTGACCCTGCCGGAAAGTCTGTTATTGCTGGCCCAGCAGCAACCGTCAATGCAGTGGCAGGCGTTGCTGCATGCCCTGGCGGGCAAGCTGGAACAGGGTGAATCTTTTTCCGCCGCCATGGCGCAGTGGCCTGATGTATTTCCACCGCTCTATCTGGCGATGGTGCAAACCGGCGAGTTAAACGGTAACCTGGACGAATGCTGCTTTAAACTGGCCAGCCAGCAGAAAGCGCAACTGCTGTTGGCCAGGAAAGTCAAAAAGGCCCTGCGCTATCCACTGATCATCCTCAGCCTTGCGTTGGTTGTTGTCCTGGCGATGGTTTACCTGGTACTCCCGGAGTTCGCCGCCATCTATCAGACGTTTAACACGCCGCTTCCGGCACTGACACGAGGCGTGATGGCCTTTGCCGACATGGTACAGCGCTTTGGCGTTGTGCTGCTGGTTATGGGGATCGCCGGTTGCGGGATTGTCGGTGGATTGCGGCATCATGAGGGCTGGCTATGTTATCGGCAGCGCGCACTCCTCGCCAGCCCACAAATCGGCCAGTTAGTACGAGGCCAACGATTGAGTCAGATCTTCACCGTGCTGGCGCTCACCCAACGTTCCGGTATCGCCTTTCTGCAAGGCCTGGAAAGTGTTGGCAACACGCTAACCTGCCCGTGGTGGCGAGATAAAATCCGTGCGGTGCACCTTGATGTCAGTCAGGGTAAGGCGATCTCTGCGGCACTGAGCGCCAGTGGCATGTTCACGCCGCTTTGCATTCAACTGGTGAGGACAGGTGAAGCATCGGGGGCGCTGGACACTATGCTGCAAAATCTGGCCCACCATCATAGCGAGCAAACGTCGCACCATGCCGATAATCTGGCGTCACTGCTGGAACCGCTGTTGCTGGTGGTTACCGGGATAATTATCGGCACGCTGGTGATAGCCATGTATCTGCCGATATTTCATTTGGGGGACGCTATGAGCAGTGTGGGGTAAAGCAGGCGCAGAGTGCTGCGCCTGGGCAAAATCAAAGGCTATTGAAAACGCGGTTTTCCTGTTCCTGAACGCGGATAAAGGTCGTACGCTTGGTCAACTCTTTCAGGCGGGAGGCCCCAACATAAGTACAGGCTGAACGCAGACCACCGAGAATGTCGCGCGCGGTATTCTCTACCGGGCCACGCAGCGTCAGCTTAACCGTTTTACCTTCGGCTGCACGGTAGCCGGCAACCCCACCCACGTGACGGGTCATCGCAGATTCGGAGCTCATACCGTAGAAGAGCATGAATTTCTCGCCATTCTCTTCAACAACGGTGCCGCCGCTCTCTTCGTGACCAGCCAGCATGCCACCGAGCATGACGAAATCGGCACCACCGCCAAAGGCTTTAGCGACATCACCCGGAACGGTACAGCCGCCGTCACTGACGATTTGCCCTCCCAGGCCGTGCGCGGCATCGGCACACTCAATCACCGCAGAAAGCTGTGGATAGCCCACACCGGTCTTCACGCGAGTGGTGCACACGGAACCCGGCCCAATCCCTACTTTGACAATATCGGCACCGGACAGAATAAGTTCTTCACACATTTCGCCGGTAACAACGTTGCCCGCACAGATGGTTTTGTTTGGCCAGGCTTCACGGGCTTTTACCAGAAACTGGACAAAATGTTCAGAATATCCGTTCGCAACATCAATGCAGACAAAGTTCAGCTGCGGGTGAAGAGCCAGAATCTGTTTCGTCTTTTCGAAATCAGCATCAGAGGTACCGGTTGATACCATCACATGGCGCAGCACCGACTCCGTTTCGCTTTGAGTGAAGGCTTTCCAGTCTTCAACAGAATAGTGCTTGTGCACCGCAGTCAGAATATCAAAAGATGCCAGTGCCTTTGCCATCGCAAAAGTGCCCACGGTATCCATATTGGCCGCAATCACGGGTACGCCAGACCAGCGCATTCCTGAATGCTTAAAGGTAAATTCGCGCTCCAGTTCAACATCGGAACGGCTTTTGAGGGTAGAACGTTTAGGGCGGATAAGAACGTCTTTAAAGCCTAGTTTCAGATCTTCTTCAATACGCATTTCGGATTCCTGGGGTTAATGGCGAACAACGCAGACTTGCAAACACACAACTCCAGTGACGTTATCATACGCACTAATAAGGACTCCGCAAGACTGCGAAATTCTGATTTTTTACGCTACAATCCTATAAATTTACCTGTTGAATGGGTGTCATCACGGGCTATGGCATGATGTTGTATTGTTCAAATTGCAACCCGTTGATTCAGCATGAGAATACATATTTTCGTTTCCTGCGCTTCGCTTGCTTTATTGGCTGAATGGCCGTCGAATTAAGCGAAAAATAGCCGGTTATATTTTCAGGACAGACATTTTTTGAGAAAACGCGTTATGGGCTATACAGTCGCCTTAACCGGAGGTATTGGTAGCGGCAAAAGTACAGTGGCAAATGCATTTGCCGCTCTGGGTATTGATGTGATTGATGCCGATCTGGTCGCGCGCCAGGTTGTTGCGCCGGGCACCCCGGCCCTTGCGGCTATTGAGCAACATTTTGGTACTGAGATCCTCAATCAGGATGGCTCACTTAATCGTCGGATGCTACGCGACCGCGTATTTGCCTCGCCCGTCGAGAAAAGCTGGTTAGACGGGCTGTTACATCCGCTGATTCATCAGCAGACTCAACAACTGCTTACTGAGTCCACGTCACCTTACGCACTCTGGGTCGTCCCTTTACTGGTTGAAAACCAGTTGCAGAGTAAGGCAGACAGAGTACTGGTTATTGATGTATCGCCAGAGACTCAGATTTTACGCACCATGCAGCGTGACAGCGTCAGTCGGGAACATGCTGAGCAAATTCTTGCCGCGCAGGCCACACGCGAAGCACGCCTTGCAGTCGCACATGATGTTATTGACAATAATGGCGCACCAGATGCAATTGCATCGGATGTTGCCCGCCTGCATGCAGCCTATCTGGATTACGCTGCACAGGCCGTATCACAGGAAACGCCCTAATGCAGACCCAAGTACTATTTGAACACCCACTTAACGAAAAAATGCGTACCTGGCTGCGTATTGAGTTTTTACTCAACCAGCTGACCGTACGCCTGCCACTTGGCGATCATGCCGATGCGCTGCATTTTTTCCGTAATGCGGGAGAATTACTGGATATCTTCGAACGTGGCGATATTCGTACTGAACTGCTCAAAGATCTGGAACGCCAGCAGCGCAAGCTCAAAGCCTGGGTTGAAGTGCCGGGTGTCGATGTGAATCGCATTGACTCCATTCGTCAGCAGTTGAAAGACACCAGTAGTATGCTAATGAGCGCGCCAAGAGTGGGGCAGCTTATGCGCGAAGACCGGCTTATTGGCCTGGTTCGCCAGCGCCTGAGTATTCCGGGCGGATGCTGTAGTTTCGATCTGCCCACGCTCCATGTCTGGCTCCATATGTCACAGACTTTCCGCGATGGGCAGATAAAAATCTGGCTCGACAGCCTTGCGCCGCTTATCAATACCCTGTCATTGATTCTGGATTTGATCCGCAATTCGGCAGAGTTTCGTAAACAGACCAGTCTGAATGGATTTTATCAGGACAACGGTGAAGATGCGGACCTGTTGCGCCTTAAACTGGAACTTGCCTCTCAGCTGTACCCGCAAATTTCCGGTCATAAGAGCCGCTTTGCCATTCGCTTCCTGCCCCTCGACAGCGAAAACGGGATTGTGCCGGATCGCCTTGATTTCGAACTGGCCTGCTGTTAAGGAGCAAATATGTCAGACATTATGCAAGTAAACTGCCCTAACTGCGGCAAATCCGTCGTCTGGAATGAAACCAGCCTGTTCCGTCCATTTTGCTCGAAGCGTTGTCAGTTGATCGATTTGGGCGAATGGGCGGCGGAAGAAAAGCGCATCCCAAGTTCAGGGGAACTCAACGAAAGCGATGACTGGAGTGAAGAGCAGCGCTAACCCGGGCATTGAGAGCGGGAGTTCATTCCCGCTCGGTGACAATATTAACCTTCCCGATCTGCATGTATTAATTTAGTGATGACAGGAGCATTCGCCGGGGGGAATTTATCCGCATCCAGCTCATCCAGCGCGACCCAGCACCCAGGTTGCCCCTCTTTGCCCCACGGCTCTCCTTGCCACTGCTCAACCAGATAGAACCACAGGGTAATGTGGCGATCCGGGAATTGATATTCAAGCTTGTCAAACAGTCGGGGAGCGTGCGCGACAATCCCAACTTCCTCTTCAAGCTCCCGGATAACCGCCTGTTCCGGGGATTCGCCCTGCTCAATTTTGCCGCCCGGGAACTCCCATTTATTCGCCATATGGGCATCAGCAGCACGCTGGGTGATAAAGATTTGTTCCTGTGGGTTGCGAATAATCCCCACCGCGATTTGCAGTATTTTCATGGTGATAACTCCATAAAAAAGGCGCAGATATCTGCGCCTTTCCTTGCTGTTCGTACCTGTTAGCTCAAGCGGCCATGGCACTGTTTATATTTTTTACCTGAACCGCATGGGCAAGGATCGTTACGGCCGACTTTGCGATCGCCCGTCTGTGCTGCCAGATCTGCCGCCGCTTCTGCGTTGTCATCGCGGTGGCTCAGTTGCTGCATCTGGGCCAGACGCTCGGCTTCTTCCCGGCGCTGTTGCTCCATCGCCTCAACTTCTTCCGGCATGCGTACCTGCACTTTGCTCAGCGTGCTGATCACTTCATATTTCAGCGACTCCAGCATGGAAGCAAACATAGAGAAGGACTCACGTTTGTATTCCTGCTTCGGATCTTTTTGCGCATAACCACGTAAGTGAATACCCTGGCGCAGGTAATCCATGGCTGCCAGATGCTCTTTCCACAGGGAATCGAGGGTCTGCAACATGACGCCTTTTTCGAAATGACGCATCATTTCGACACCCACAACCTCTTCCTTACGCTTATAGACCTCGATGGCCTGCTCCAGGATACGCTCACGCAGCGTCTCTTCATGCAGCTCTGGCTCTTTATCCAGCCACTCGGCAATCGGCAGATCAAGATCGAAGTCGTTTTTCAGACGTTCCTGCAAGCCCGGAATATCCCACATCTCTTCCAGGGATTGCGGCGGGATATGTCCATCGATAGTGGCTTTGAAAACATCTTCACGAATGCTGTTGATGGTTTCGCTGACATCAGACACGTCGAGCAGCTCGTTACGCTGGGAATAGATGGCGCGACGTTGATCGTTAGCGACATCATCATATTCCAGAAGCTGCTTACGGATATCAAAGTTGCGGCTTTCCACTTTACGCTGGGCGTTGGCGATAGCTTTGGTCACCCATGGGTGCTCAATGGCCTCACCGGGTTTCATGCCCAGTTTACGCATCATGCCTGATACACGATCTGAGGCGAAAATACGCATCAGCGCATCTTCCATCGACAGGTAGAAACGGGAAGAACCGGCATCGCCCTGACGACCTGAACGACCGCGTAACTGGTTATCGATACGACGAGATTCATGACGCTCGGTACCAATGATGTGCAGGCCACCGGCTGCCAGCACGGCATCATGACGAACCTGCCAGTCGGCTTTAATCTGGGCGATTTGCTCAGGGGTTGGATCGGTCAGTTCAGCCACTTCTGTCTGCCAGCTTCCCCCCAGCACGATATCAGTACCACGGCCCGCCATGTTGGTGGCAATGGTGACCGCCGCGGTATAACCCGCCTGGGCGACGATATCCGCTTCTTTCGCATGGAACTTAGCGTTCAGAACGTTATGTTTGATACCGGCTTTGGTCAGCTCATTAGACACCACTTCGGATTTCTCAATGGAGATAGTCCCCACCAGAACCGGCTGGCCCGCTGCGGTACGTTCACGAATATCTTCGATGATCGCCTGAATTTTTTCCGCTTCGGTCATATAGACCAGATCCGGCATATCTTTACGGATCATCGGACGGTTGGTCGGTACCACCACGGTATCGAGTTTATAAATGGAGCTAAATTCGAAGGCCTCGGTATCCGCTGTACCGGTCATACCCGCCAGTTTTTCATACAGACGGAAGTAGTTCTGGAAGGTGATGGAAGCCAGCGTCTGGTTTTCATTCTGAATATCCACGCCTTCTTTCGCTTCCACCGCCTGATGCAGACCATCAGACCAGCGGCGGCCTTGCATGGTACGGCCGGTGTGTTCGTCAACGATAATGACTTCGCCGTCTTTGACGATGTAGTCAACGTCACGGGTAAACAGTGCGTGTGCACGCAATGCTGCGGTGACGTGGTGCATCAACATAATGTTAGCCGGTGAGTACAGAGACTCGCCTTCCTCCATAATGCCTTGATTCACCAATAATTCTTCAATCATTACCAGACCACGTTCGGTGAGGTTCACCTGACGTGATTTCTCGTCAACGGAGAAATGCCCTTCCCCCTGGAAGGTGTCGGAATCTTCTTTTTCCTGACGCACCAGGTGAGGAATAATTTTGTTTACTTTGCGGTACAGCTCGGAGCTGTCTTCTGCCGGGCCGGAGATGATAAGCGGTGTACGTGCTTCATCGATAAGAATGGAGTCCACTTCATCGACCAGCGCATAGTGCAGTTTACGCTGAACACGATCTTCCGGGCTGAACGCCATATTGTCACGCAGGTAGTCAAAACCGTATTCGTTATTGGTACCGTAGGTGATGTCTGCTGCATAGGCTTCACGTTTTGCCGGTGCAGGCATACCCGGTAAGTTGATCCCGACGGTTAAACCGAGGAATTCAAACAATGGGCGGTTATTTTCCGCATCACGCTGGGCCAGATAATCGTTGACGGTTACCACGTGTACGCCTTTACCGCTCAATGCGTTCAGGTAAGCAGGCAGGGTCGCCGTCAGGGTTTTACCTTCACCGGTGCGCATTTCAGCGATGCAGCGCTCGTTAAGCACCATACCGCCGAGCAACTGCACGTCGAAGTGACGCATGCCAAATACGCGTTTGCTGGCTTCACGAACAACGGCAAAGGCATCCGGGATCAGGCTCTCAACGGTTTCACCTTTTTCAATACGGGCGCGAAACTCAATGGTTTTACCTTTCAGCTCATCATCAGTGAGCTTCTCCATTGCCGGTTCCATGCTGTTGATAAGGGTCACCGCTTTACGCATGCGACGCAATGTACGATCGTTACGACTGCCGAATACTTTAGTTAACAATTTGATAAGCATAATGAAATCTCAAACGCCTCGCTCTACGGAGGCAAAAATTAGTTGAAGGTTATTTTTTCAGCTAAGGCGTTGAGGTCCGGCGCGTATTCCCTGTACCTGGCTTATCCAGGCGCTGACGCTAAAGGCGGAAGCGGCTGGAATTCGGGCATAAAATGCCTGCTGGGTAATGGTGGCAGGTCTCCGCTCCTGGGTCAGCAGTGCGCTGAGCGTATCCAGTAACGCGAGATGGTGTGCCTGAATTGGCAATGTTTCTTCCACGACCGGCAGCGCTTGCGGCGCCATCGCAAAAGAGAGATGTCGAATAACGGTACGAATGGCATGTTGATGCCAGTAATCAACGGTGAAGTTAGGGCGACGATTGCCTTCCAGTAACGCAAGGCTGGTGAAATTGACCGCGCCTGTCCCTTCATGATTACGGGTTGCGGTTCTGGCAGGTTCGGTGTGTTCAGTACTGTTGAGCGCAGGCAAGCCAAAGCTTGCCGCGACCATCCCTAATAAGAGATGCGGCCAGAAATAGCGTCTGCCAAATTGTCGCCAGCGCGTCAGTAATCCGCTCACTCAATCCACCAAAAAATAATCAAACTTACCCATATTGATTCCGGGCGCGTTATTTAGCGCAAAGATATTACCATTAATGCGCGATGACAGCAGCGATAATACGGCAATAAGCGGGATAAACTGAGCAGGAAAGCAGCGATCGCACTTAATCGAAGCTGAAAGGCAGCGTCGTAATGGCAGGAGAAACCCGGATGGGATTGGCAATAAAAAACGACTGGTTTTCCCGGCAGGAGAGAGTATGCCAGGTCGACCAGTCGAATTTACGTCTTAGCTATGGCGTTGGACTTACGCCAGAACCAGAGACGGAGCTTTAAATGCCAGCGGCAGTTCAGCGTCGTTTTCGTAAGTCACATATTCCCAGGCGTTCTGGTTAGCCAGCACAGCCTGCAACAGTTTGTTATTCAATGCATGACCGGATTTAAACGCGGTAAATGCACCAATAATATTGTGACCACACATGAACAAGTCACCAATAGCATCCAGCATTTTATGGCGAACAAATTCATCTTCGAAACGTAAACCGTCTTCGTTCAGTACGCGATAATCGTCAACTACGATGGCACAATCGAAGCTACCGCCCAGGCACAAGCCACGGGACTGGAGATACTCGATATCACGCATGAAACCGAAGGTACGCGCACGGCTAATCTGGTGCATAAATGCGTCGGCAGAAAAGTTCATCGCGTAGCGCTGAGTGCTGGCATCAATTGCCGGATGGTTAAAGTCGATAGTAAAGTCCAGAGAGAAACCGTTGTACGGTCTGAACTCTGCCCATTTATCACCGTCTTCAACGCGCACCGTCTCTTTGATTCGCACGAATTTCTTCGCACTGCGCAGTTCTTCAACACCTGCGTCCAGCAAAAGATAAACGAACGGTGCGGCACTGCCATCCATAATCGGGATTTCTGGCGCATCAACTTCAACAATAATGTTGTCGATGCCCAAACCGGCCAGAGCAGCGTTAAGATGCTCAACGGTTGAAATCCGCACGTCATGCTCATTGACCAGACAGGTACAGAGCATGGTATCACGCACAGATTTAGCATCAGCCGGGAAATCTACCGGAGGATTTAAGTCAGTGCGACGATAGATGACCCCGGTATTGGCCGACGCAGGGCGCAACGTCAGTGTGACTTTTTTGCCGGTATGTAGACCGACGCCAGTCGCCTGAACGATACGTTTAAGTGTCCTTTGTTTGATCATCGTATAATCTCGCCTAATTACTTATCCAACCGAAGTGTACTACACAATCGGATGGCCAGTTTAGCACAAAGAGCGAAGATGCCCAAATTCCAGCGAATTCTTAATCTGCCTGCTTACGCAGGAAAGCTGGGATATCCAGGTAATCCGGTTCTTTGGTGGTTTGCGGCGTATTGTCGTTAACCACTTTAGACGCGGGTTTCTGCTCCTGCTGCATCGCTGGCATACCGTGTTGCTGGTAACGATCCAGAACGGGTTGCTGCTGTTTGTTGGTCACCAGCGTAATTTCCGGACGTTTGTCCATGCCGATACCCGTCGCAACAACGGTAACACGCAGTTCGTCGTTCATATCCGGATCCAGCGAAGTACCGATAACCACGGTCGCGTTATCCGATGCAAATGCACGGATGGTGTTACCCACGGTTTCAAACTCATCCAGACGCAGGTCGAAGCCCGCAGTAATGTTGACCAGTACGCCGCGTGCGCCAGACAGATCGATATCTTCCAGCAGCGGAGAAGAGATGGCCATTTCAGCTGCTTCTTCTGCACGGTCTTCGCCTTTCGCCACGCCGGAGCCCATCATGGCATAACCCATTTCGGACATCACAGTACGTACGTCAGCAAAGTCGACGTTCATCAGTCCCGGGCGGGTGATAAGCTCAGCAATACCCTGAACCGCGCCTTTCAGCACATCGTTCGCTGCACCAAACGCATCCAGCAGAGAAATGCCGCGACCCAGAACTTTCAACAATTTGTCATTCGGGATGGTAATCAGGGAGTCCACATGCTTGGACAGCTCCGCGATCCCCTGTTCCGCAAACGCCATACGCTTCTTGCCTTCAAAATTAAAAGGCTTGGTCACGACAGCAACGGTCAGAATGCCCAAATCTTTTGCTACTTCGGCAACAACAGGGGCCGCACCCGTACCAGTACCACCGCCCATACCTGCGGCAATGAAGACCATATCAGCGCCGTCCAGCGCAGCACGCAGTGCTTCGCGGTCTTCTTCTGCTGCATTACGGCCAACTTCCGGGTTTGCGCCAGCGCCCAGACCTTTGGTGATACCGCCACCAATCTGGATGGTCTGGCCCACCGCCGTTTTACGCAATGCCTGGGCATCGGTATTTACCGCGAAGAATTCAACACCTTCGATGCGCTCACGCACCATATGTTCGACGGCATTGCCACCGCCGCCACCGACGCCGATGACTTTAATCACCGCGTCGTTGGTCAGTTCCATAGGTTCAAACATAATTCTCTCTCCGTTTTGTGCCTGTCGCCTGAGACCGTTAATGTGCCCCGGTCTCTGAAAAATTAAAATTCTTTACGCAGCCAGCTGTTGATTCGTTTAAACCACGAGCCGACAGAGACGCGTTTTTCCACTTCTGCTTCACCACTTAAATGGGTCTCCTTTCCGTAGTGCAGCAGGCCCACCGCCGTTGAGTAATACGGCTCCTGGGCATAATCAGTTAAACCCGTAATGTTCAGCGGCGCGCCAATACGCACTTGCGTATGGAATACACGTTGCGCGCAGGCCGCCAGGCCTTCAATTTGCGCTGCACCGCCGGTCAACACAATCCCCGCCGCCAGGTGGTGTTTCACCCCTTGCTGGCGAAGCTGCTCCTGTAATTGCAAAATCTCATCATTTACAAGATTAAGTAACTCTGTATAACGCGGCTCAATCACGTCTGCCAGCGTTTGGCGCTGGAGGCTGCGTGGCGGACGCCCGCCGACGCTAGGGACTTCAACGCTTTCATCTTTGCCTACCAAAGATCCCAGCGCGCAGCCATGACGCACTTTTATTGCTTCGGCATCACTCGGCGGCGTACCGAAGGCGTAAGCGATGTCGCTGGTCACCACGTTCCCGGCATACGGGATCACTTTGGTGTGGCGTAACGCGCCGCCGGTATACACCGCCATATCCATTGTACCACCGCCGATGTCCACAACGCAGACCCCCAGCTCACGTTCGTCTTCCGTCAACACGGAATAACTCGACGCCAGTCCGGCAAAGATCAGTTGGTCAACTTTCAGGCCACAACGTTCCACAGCTTTAACAATGTTTTTTGCCATGTCGTTATGACAGGTGATCAAATGCACTTTCGCCTGCATGCGTACGCCAGAAAGACCGACCGGATTTTTGATCCCTTCCTGGTAGTCAATTGCATACTCCTGCGGGATAACATGCAGAACCCGATGTTCATCACGCACACGCACTGACTTCGCGGTATGCACAACGTTCTCTACGTCTTCCTGCGTCACTTCCTCTTCAGAAATCGGCACCATACCAATTTCATTCTGGCAGCTAATATGTTTCCCTGACAGCGCCAGGTAGACCGATGAGATCTGGCAATCGGCCATCAACTCTGCCTGATCAATCGCGCGCTGAACACACTTCACGACAGATTCAAGGTCATTCACGCCGCCTTTATCCATACCGCGAGACGGGCAGCTTCCCACACCAATGATATTGACTATACCGTCAGGCAGGACTTCCCCTACTAAAGCAGCCACCTTGGCGGTGCCAATCTCCAGTCCAACTACCAGTTTTCTGTCCGTCGCCTTGATCATTATTGCTCTGCCTGTGCCTGATTCTGTTGCTGATTAGGGTCCTGTGCCGGGGCCGGTTTCCAACCAACCGCCGCGCCAGAGTCATAGCGTAAATCCACGTAGCTTATCTCCTTGCCATCAACCTGCGCCTGCTGCTGTAACACGGGATACAGTTCAACAAAACGTGCCAGGCGCTTCATCGCGTCGCCTCGCCCCAGATTGAGCTTGATATCGTTATTGAGCGTCAACTGCCACGAACGTCGTGCCGTCATTGCCGCTTCTTTTAACGTGAATTTATCTTTCGCCAGCACCTGCCCCATGTCACGGAAGCCCTGTAAAACTTCACTCTCACTCCCTTCCGGGCCATACAACATGGGTAAAACCTGCTTGCTGGTTCGATCAGCGGGAACACTAAATGCGTTTCCGTCCGTATCCATCATGTGCTGATCATTCCAACGCGCTATAGGCACAAATTCAACCAGATGAATCTTCAATTCATCAGGCCATTGCTTTCTGACACTGGCCTGTTTTATCCAGGGCAGTCGCTCAATCTGACTCTGGATAATGTTGACATCCTGCGTCATAAAGGTGCCAGGAGCGCCCAACGCCAGTATTGACTGACGAATATCGTCGTTTCGGGTGTAGTGACGATCGCCTGTCACCACCAGCTTCGACAACGGTAAACGTTGCGCATCATCCATCCAGCCCAGCACAACCCAACTGCTCGCCAACACGGTAGATAGCACCACCAGCAGGAATATGATGCCCGCAAGGCGCGTTCCATTGTTGCGACGGGAAGCGGGAATCTCTTCGACATCGCGATTTCTCGTGTTCAGCGCAGCCTGAGACATATCACTCCGCCAGCGTCAAAATTCGCACGACGAGCTGGGAGAAACTCAACCCCGCCTGACGTGCTGCCATTGGAACCAGACTATGACTGGTCATACCTGGCGATGTATTCGCTTCCAGCAGATAAAACTGCCCATCGCTGTCCTTCATCGCATCAATTCGTCCCCAGCCACGACAGCCAAGCGTGCGCCAGGCTTTCAGCACCAGGGACTGCAATGCGGCTTCATCTTCCACTTCCAGACCTGCAGGGCAGAAATATTTAGTCTCATCAGAGAGATACTTCGCTTCATAATCATAGAAGGTTCCAGCAGGCTGGATGCGAATTGAAGGTAAAATTTCTTCACCGAGTATCGCAACCGTAAATTCAGGCCCACTTAGCCATTTTTCGATTAAAACTTCATCATCATGTTGAAACGCAAGGGCTAACGCAGCGGTCAAAACAGCAGATTCGTCCACTTTTGACATACCAACGCTTGAACCTTCACGGCTGGGTTTAACGATAACCGGTAACCCCAGTGCTTCAATACGTTGAATAGCGTCGTTTTTAAGCCCGGATTCAAATTCCTGGCGCGTCAGGGCAACGCCTGGCGCAACCGGCAGTCCGGCCCCCTGCCAGAGCAGTTTGCTACGCATCTTATCCATTGAGATGGCCGATGCCATAACGCTGCTGCCGGTATAGGGCAAGCCAATAAGCTCAAGCAGCCCTTGCAAAGTACCGTCTTCGCCTCCGCGGCCATGCAACGCGATAAAAACTTTATTAAATCCCATCGTTTTTAACGTGGTGACATCCACATCACGCGGGTCGACCGCATAAGCGTCAACCCCGCCTTCACGCAGCCCTTTAAGCACCGCTGCGCCAGAATTCAACGATACGTCACGCTCAGCAGAAGAGCCGCCCAACAGGACCGCAACTTTCTCAGCCATGGCGTTCTTCCTCCTGGGGCTTCAGCTTCACTTCCGCCAGATGACGGGCGATTTTACCGATGTTGCCTGCGCCCTGAATCAGGATCAGATCATTGCCCGTCAGTACCGGGGCCAGCATGGCAACGACCTGCGCCGGATCGGAAACCAGGATCGGATCCACTTTGCCACGACCACGGATCGTACGGCACAGAGAGCGACTGTCAGCACCTGGAATCGCCGTTTCACCAGCGGAATAGACGTCCAGCATTAACAGTGCATCAACCTGGGTCAGCACGTTGGCAAAGTCATCGTACAGATCGCGGGTACGGGTAAAACGATGCGGCTGGAACAGCATCACCAGATTTTTATCCGGCCAGCCGGCACGCGCAGCCTTGATAGTGGCATCCACTTCTGTCGGATGATGACCGTAATCATCAACCAGCATCGCTGTCCCGGTTTTGCCATTTACTGCATCAAGCGGGAACTCGCCGAGGAAGTCAAAACGACGCCCTGTCCCCTGGAAATTGCCCAGCGCGCTGAGGATATCTTCGTCATCAATGCCTTCTTCCGTTGCGACCGCCACGGCTGCAGCCGCATTCAGTGCATTGTGGCGGCCAGGCGCATTGAGCATCACCTGGAGCTCAGGCTTATCATGACGAATCAGCGTAAAGTGCCCCTGTGCGCCTTTCTGCTGGTAATTATCGACACGGACGTCCGCATCTTCACTAAAACCGTAGGTGGTGATCTGGCGGCCTACACGCGGCAGCAACTCACGAATCACCGGATCGTCCACACACATCACTGCACGCCCATAAAACGGCAGATTATGCAGGAAGTTAATAAACGTCGTTTTCAGGTTCTCGAAGTCGCCCTGGTAGGTGTCCATATGGTCAGCTTCGATATTGGTGACAATGGCCACCATCGGTTGCAGATGGAGGAATGACGCATCACTCTCATCAGCTTCCGCAATCAGGTAACGGCTGTGACCCAGACGGGCATGCACGCCAGCCGCTTTCACCAGGCCGCCGTTAACAAACGTCGGATCCAGGCCGCCTTCCGCATAAATACTGGAGACCATCGCCGTGGTTGTGGTTTTACCGTGAGTACCGGCAATGGCGATACCATGACGAAAACGCATTAACTCTGCGAGCATCTCGGCACGGCGGATAACCGGTATACGCGCTTCATTTGCCGCAACGATCTCCGGGTTATCAGCCGCAATGGCACTCGACACCACAACAACGCTGGCATCACTGACGTTTTCAGGACGATGGTTGAAATAAATCGTCGCCCCGAGGGCAGCCAGTTGCTGCGTTACCGGGTTAGGCGCAAGGTCGGAGCCGCTGATCTGATAACCTTCGTTAGCCAAAACTTCGGCAATACCGCCCATGCCGGCACCACCGATGCCAACAAAGTGAATGTGCCGAACGCGACGCATCTCGGGCACAATAGAACGCAGTTTTGCCAGTTGTTGTGTATTCATTTTCTACGCCATTACCACTTCAAATTCGCGCGACGCA
The DNA here is from genome assembly GCF_965644225.1 of Phytobacter sp. V91. Taxonomy (NCBI): domain Bacteria; kingdom Pseudomonadati; phylum Pseudomonadota; class Gammaproteobacteria; order Enterobacterales; family Enterobacteriaceae; genus Phytobacter; species Phytobacter sp. V91. The sequence continues at coordinate 19,586 of NZ_CBFFRJ010000045.1, forward strand.
ACAGGCGTCGCCAGTATTAAGCCTTGGCTACAAGACTCACTTCGTTTGCCACACGCTGGGTGGCATCAGGAATAGCGGCGGCACGAGCACGCTCAGCCATCGCCAGTAATTCATTTCTGTTCCAGCCCGCCAGCGTCTGTGCAACAGACTCGACGGTGAACTGCGGTTGCTCAAGGATCTTCGCCGCTCCCACTTTTTCCAGCGGCAGCGCATTCCAGTATTGCTGCCGGTCTTTATGCTGGAAGGGGACAAACAGCGCCGGCAGACCTGCCGCGGCAATTTCACTTACCGTCAGCGCCCCGGAGCGACAGACCACCACATCGGCCCAGGCATAGGCTTGCGCCATATCGTCGATAAACTCCGTCACCTTATGCTGTGCCTGACCCGCATCGGCATAGGCCTGCTCAACAACCTGCTGCGCGCCTTTGCCGCTCTGATGCCAGATAGTCACATCCGCGCCCAGCTTAGCCGCGACCAGCGGCAGAGTCTGGTTAAGAATGCGCGCGCCTTGCGAGCCACCAACAACTAACACTCTTATTGGCCCTTCACGACCCGTCAGACGCTCCTGCGGCAACGGCAGGGCCAGTACGTCCACACGCACCGGATTGCCGACCACTTCAGCTTTCGGGAACGCGCCAGGAAAAGCCTGCATCACTTTAGTGGCGATTTTGGCCAGCCATTTGTTGGTCAGACCGGCAATTCCGTTCTGCTCATGCAGCACGACCGGAATGCCCAGCGACCATGCAGCTAATCCGCCGGGACCCGAGACATAGCCACCCATCCCCAGCACTACATCAGGCTGGTAGCGCTGCATAATGGCGCGGGCCTGCCGCCAGGCGTTAAAAATACGTAACGGTGCGAGCAGCAAGGCTTTGACGCCTTTTCCGCGCAGACCGGAAATACGGATGAAATCAATCTCGATACCATGTTTCGGTACCAGATCGGCTTCCATACGATCAGCGGTTCCCAGCCAGCGTACTTGCCAGCCCTGATCCATTAAATGGTGTGCAACAGCCAGTCCCGGAAACACATGTCCACCGGTTCCCCCAGCCATCACCATTAACCGCTTTGGTTGAGCGCTCATCGTGAACCTCGTGTAAACGCCTGGGCTTTTTCCAGACGCGTCTCATAATCAATACGCAACAGCAACATGATGGCCGTCGACATAATCAATAAACTGGAGCCACCGTAGCTGATTAACGGCAGAGTCAGACCTTTGGTCGGTAACATGCCTGCGGCGGCACCTACGTTAACTAACGCCTGGAAGCTAAACCAGATGCCAATAGAACACGCCAGGAAGCCAGAAAATCGTTGGTCAATTTCCAGCGCTTTACGCCCAATCGACATGGCGCGGAAAGCGACGAAGAATACCATTAAAAGCGCCAGTACCACACCGATATAACCCAGTTCCTCGCCGATGATGGCGAAGATGAAGTCAGTATGCGCTTCAGGCAAATACTCGAGTTTTTGTACCGAGTTGCCAAGCCCTTGTCCCCACAACTCCCCGCGACCAAATGCCATCAGAGATTGCGTTAACTGGTAGCCACTGCCAAAAGGATCATCCCAGGGGTTCCAGAAGGAGGTCACACGACGAATACGGTAAGGTTCGGCAAGGATCAGCAGCACAACAGCGGCAATACCGGAGCCGATGATGGCGATAAACTGCCACAGCTTGGCACCCGCCAGAAACAACATCGCCAGCGTCGTGATAAACAACACCACCACCGTACCGAGGTCGGGCTGGGCCAGCAGTAACACCGCCAGTACCATGATCACGCCCATCGGTTTTAAGAAGCCGCGCAGGTTGTTACGCACTTCATCAACTTTACGCACCAGGTAGTTCGCCAGATAACAGAACAGCGAAAGCTTGGTAAATTCCGCGGGCTGAAAACGCATGATCCCAAGGTCAATCCAGCGCGATGCCCCGTTAATGGAGCTCCCCACCAGCAAAACCACCAGCAGCATCACAATGGCCGCAATCAACATCGCGGAGCTCCAGCGCTGCCAGAACTCCATAGGCATACGCAGGGTGACCATGGCAAAGCAAAAGGCCAAAAACAGATACAGCGCATGACGCTTGGCAAAGAAGAAGGGATCGTTGGTCAGACGCTGTCCTACCGGCATTGAGGCCGATGTCACCATGATAAAGCCGATTGCCGCCAGGCCCAGAGTCAGCCACAGCAGCATGCGGTCATACATGATCAGACTGTTATCGTCTTTCACACGTGAGCCCATCACCCAGCCCTTCAATGCCGCAAACAGCCACGCCAGGATCCCAAATCCTGGCAAGTGCGGCATTCTCAGGCGCGGGAGCGTTAAGCGCATCAACCTAACTCCTCAGCGAGGCGGGTAAAGACTTCACCACGCTGCTCAAAGTTTTTAAACTGATCGAGACTGGCGCAGGCCGGAGATAACAGCACCATATCGCCGGCATGAACACGGGTGGCGATAAGACGCATAGCCTGTTCCATATCCGCCGTTTGTTCTGCGATTTCCGGACGCAATGCAGCAAGTTCCGCGCCATCGCGCCCGAAGCAGTACAGGCGCACCTTGTCGCCGTCGAGATAGCGTCTTAACGGTGAAAAATCTGCCGATTTGCCATCGCCGCCCAGCAGAAGATGCAGCGTGCCCTCGACATGCAAGCCATTGAGGGCGGCCTCAGTGCTGCCCACGTTGGTCGCTTTCGAATCGTTAATCCAGCGCACGCCATTGTGAAAGAACGCCAGTTGAAAGCGATGCGCCAGGCCGGTGAAGGTGGTCAGGGCTTTCAGGCTGCTGGCGCGCGGTAAACCGACAGCATCCGCCAGCGCCAGCGCCGCCAGCGCATTGGTATAGTTATGCTGCCCGCTCAGCTTCATCTCTTTGACGTTGAGTACCTTTTCACCTTTCACCCGCAGCCAGGTTTCCCCTTGCTGGCGATTAAGATGGTAGTCTCCGACATCCACACCGAAGCTGACGCAGCGCTCATCAGCGCCGCGAACCGGCATCGTCAAGCCGTCGTCCGCGTTCACCACACAGACGCTGGCGTTTTCGTAAACACGCAGTTTTGCCGCCCGGTATTGCTGCAAACCGAACGGATAGCGGTCCATATGGTCTTCCGTGACGTTCAGAATGGTTGCAGCCTTCGCCTGCAGGCTTGAGGTGGTTTCCAGTTGAAAACTCGACAGTTCAAGCACATAGAGCTCGCGAGATTCATCCAGCAGCATCAGCGCAGGCAGGCCAATATTGCCCCCCACGCCGACATTCATCCCAGCCGATGCAGCCATTTCGCCTACCAGCGTCGTGACGGTACTTTTACCGTTCGAACCGGTAATAGCGACGATCGGTGCCTGCGCCTCGCGACAAAACAGTTCGATATCGCCGACAATCTCGACGCCCTCGTCAGCCGCCGCGCTCAGCGAAGGATTCGCCAGGGCAATACCGGGGCTGGCAACAATGAGATCGGCGCTCAGCAGCCAGTCATCATTCAGACTACCAAGGTGTCGCTCCACCTCTTCCGGCAGCTTATCCAGCCCCGGAGGAGAGGTGCGGGTGTCCATCACTTTCGGCGTGACGCCGCGCGCGCGGAAGAAATCCACACACGAGAGTCCCGTCAGACCAAGACCAATAATGACGACTTTTTTACCCTGATAATCTGCCATGATTAACGTACCTTGAGCGTTGCCAGTCCAATCAGGACCAGCATCAGCGAAATAATCCAGAAGCGCACAATCACACGCGGTTCCGGCCAGCCTTTCAATTCATAGTGGTGATGGATCGGCGCCATACGGAAAATACGTTGTCCGCGCAGCTTGAACGATCCGACCTGCAAAATGACCGACAGCGTTTCAACCACAAATACCCCGCCCATGATCACCAGCAGGAATTCCTGGCGCAGCAGCACGGCGATAATCCCCAGTGCGCCACCGAGCGCCAGGGAACCGACATCACCCATAAAGACCTGTGCCGGGTAGGTGTTGAACCACAGGAAACCAAGACCCGCACCGACGATCGCCGTGCAGACAATCACCAGTTCGCCTGCGTGACGCAGATAAGGAATATGCAGATAGTTGGCAAAATTCATGTTCCCGGTGGCCCAGGCTACCAGCGCAAATCCACCCGCCACAAAAACAGTCGGCATAATGGCCAGACCGTCAAGACCGTCGGTCAGGTTAACGGCGTTGCCGGTGCCGACGATCACAAAGTAGGCCAGCAGAATGTAGAAAATGCCCAGCTGCGGCATCACGTCTTTGAAGAAAGGAACCACCAGTTGGGTCGCTGGCGTGTCGTTACCGGCAAGATAAAGGGCAAAGGCCACACCCAGCGCAATCACCGACATCCAGAAGTATTTCCAGCGCGCGATCAGACCTTTGGTATCTTTGCGCACCACTTTGCGGTAGTCATCGACAAATCCGATAATGCCGTAGCCCACCAGCACCACCAGTACGCACCAGACGTAAGGGTTTGAAGGGTAGGCCCACAACAACACTGACACCACAATGGCGGTCAGGATCATGATGCCGCCCATGGTTGGCGTGCCGCGTTTACTGAAATGCGACTCCGGGCCATCGTTGCGAACAACCTGACCAAAGGCGAGTTTTTGCAGACGGGCAATCATGCGCGGTCCCATCCACAATGAGATGAAGAGCGCAGTCAGCAGGCTGACAATGGCGCGAAACGTCAGATACGAAAAGACGTTAAAGCCGGAATAATATTTGACCAAATGTTCGGCCAGCCAAACTAACATGCCCTCTTCTCCTGTAATGCGTGTGCGACCTCTTCCATAGCTGCACTACGTGAACCTTTAATCAAAATAGTAATAATTTGCTTCTCAGCAATCAGAGCCTGTAAGCGCGCAATCACTGCCTGCTTATCAGAAAAATGCTCGCCTGCGCCGCTGGCATCGCTGATGGCTTTGCTGAGCTTGCCAACGCTGAGCACCAGATCGATACCCACTGCTTTGGCGGTCTCACCCACCTGCTGGTGGCAATTTTCGCTTTCATCGCCCAGCTCAGCCATATCGCCGACCACCATCACCCGAAAGCCAGGCATTTCCGCCAGCACATGGGCCGCCGCCGTCATCGAGCCGACGTTGGCATTGTAGGTGTCATCCAGCAGCAATTGATTTTCACCTAACTGCACCGGGAACAAACGTCCAGGTACCGCCTGTAGATTCGCGAGGCCTTTTTTCACCGCGTCATGGGTTGCGCCAACCGCCATCGCCAGCGAGGTCGCCGCCAGCGCATTGGCAATATTGTGACGGCCGGGCAATGGCAGGATGACATCAATCCCACCGGTCGGCGTTTGCAGCGTAAATTCGGTACCGTGCGAGGTCACATGGATATTGGTCGCCGTGAAATCACTGTTTGCCGCATTGGGCGAAAAGCGCCAGACCTTGCGTGCGCCAATGATGCTCTGCCAGTTCAGCCAGTCGTTGTTATCAGCATTCATAATGGCAATGCCATTAACCGGCAAACCGGAGTAAATCTCACCCTTGGCTTTAGCAACGCCCGCAAGCGATCCAAAACCTTCCAGATGTGCGGCGGCCAGGTTATTGACCAGCGCGGCTTCCGGACGCGTCAGGCTGACGGTCCAGGCGATTTCACCCTGATGATTCGCCCCCAGTTCAATTACCGCAAACTGGTGCTCAGGCGTCAGGCGCAACAGCGTCATCGGCACGCCGATGTCATTATTCAGATTACCGGCGGTGTAGAGCGTGTTACCGCATTCGCTCAGAATGGCGGCGGTCATCTCTTTGACCGACGTTTTGCCGGAAGAGCCGGTCAAAGCCACCACCCGAGCCGGGACCTGCTGACGCACCCATGCCGCCAGCTCACCGAAGGCAAGACGGGTGTCTTTTACGACAAGCTGTGGCAGGTCGATATCCAGTTTACGGCTGACCAGCAGCGCACCCGCGCCGCCCTCTTTGGCTTTATCGGCAAAATCATGCGCATCGAAGCGCTCGCCTTTCAGGGCCACAAACAGACAACCCGGCGTCACTTTGCGGGTATCCGAGGTCACCGCATCGATGGTCGCATCTGCGCCGTGCAGTTCACCGTTAAGAATACTGACGAGTTGGTTCAGCGTGACGTTAATCATGCAACAACCCCCAGTAAACGCGCCGCAGTCACACGGTCGGAGTAGTCAAGACGACGGTTACCGACAATCTGGTAATCTTCATGGCCTTTTCCTGCCAGCAGCACCACGTCGTTTTCTTTTGCCTGCATAATGGTGTTGGTCACGGCTTCAGCGCGCCCTTCCACCACGTGTACATGACCCGCATCCAGCATTCCTGCCAGGATATCGTTGATAATGGCGCGCGGCTCTTCGGTACGCGGGTTGTCATCGGTCACGACAGGGATATCGGCAAACTGCTCAGCAATCGCCCCCATCAGCGGACGCTTGCCTTTGTCACGATCGCCGCCACAGCCAAACACGCACCACAGTTTACCGGTACAGTGCAGGCGCGCGGCCTGTAAGGCTTTTTCCAGCGCATCCGGCGTGTGGGCATAATCCACCACCACCGTCGGTTTACCCGCTGCGCTAAACACTTCCATTCGGCCGCATACCGGCTGCAAACGTGCGGCTGTTTTCAGCAAGTCGGCCAGCGGATAGCCGAGCGCCAGCAGGGTTGCCAGCGCCAGCAGCAAATTACTGACGTTGAACGCCCCCATCAGACGGCTCTCAATCTCGCCCTCGCCCCAGCTGGAGTTAAAGCGGATAGTCGCGCCACTGTCGTGATAGTTGACCTGGGTTGCTTTCAGCCAGCGGCCGTGGCAGTCAGGATTGATATGGTCTTCCATTGAGACGGCAACGGCATCAGGCAGTTTCGTCAACCAACGACGCCCCACCTCATCATCGGCATTGATGATGGCCTGGCCGTATTGATGCGTCGAAAACAGCAGCCATTTCGCTGCTTCGTAGTTCGCCATATCACCGTGATAGTCCAGATGATCACGGCTTAAGTTAGTGAAGATCGAGGCGGCAAACTTCAGGGCAGCCACACGGTGCTGCACCAGCCCGTGGGAGGAAACCTCCATCCCGGCAAAGGTCGCCCCCTGTTTTGCCAGCCCGGCAATCACCTGCTGCACATCGACGGCAGAACCGGTGGTGTTTTCACTCGGCGTCACTTTGCCCAGCAGGCCGTTGCCTACTGTTCCCATCACCGCGCTGGTATCGCCCAGCAACTGGCTCCACTGCGCGAGCAGTTGGGTGGTGGTGGTTTTGCCATTCGTCCCGGTTACGCCAATTAAGCGCAGACGTTCCGAAGGCTCGTCATAGAAACGTCCAGCAAGGGCTGAGAGACGTTCATTAAGCTGGCTGAGATAGATAACCGGCACGCCGTGCATTTCACGAATTTCACCATCGCTGGCTTCATCCTTCGCTTCAGCAGTAATAGCAGCCACACCTTGCGCAATCGCCTGCGGGATATACCGACGCCCGTCCGCCTGATGACCCACGACTGCCACAAAAAGATCGCCCGATGCCGCAATACGACTATCGAGTGTCATTTCCCGCAGTGTTCGCTCCGGCGCATTTGGCACCCACGGAGCGAGAAGGTCGCGCAAATTACGATCTGCCACCTGATCCCTCACCTTGATTAATTACAAACTCATTTTTGTCGCCCGTCGCCAGCGCATCAGGTTCGATGTTCATGGTACGCAGAACGCCGCCCATGATGGCTCCGAACACCGGCGCAGACACGGCGCCACCGTAATATTTGCCCGCCTGCGGATCGTTAATAACCACCACCAGCGCAAAACGCGGGTTACTCGCCGGCGCAACGCCTGCGGTATAAGCAATGTATTTGTTGATATAGCGACCGTCCGGCCCGACTTTCTTCGCGGTACCCGTCTTGATCGCAATGCGATAGCCTTTGATCGCCGCCTTCACGCCGCCGCCGCCTGGCAGCGCCACGCTTTCCATCATGTGAACAACGTTACGCACGATAGATTCCGTGAAGATACGTTCACCCGGAACGGGCGGATCGACTTTGGTTATCGACAGCGGACGATAAATACCGTAGCTGCCAATGGTTGCGTAGACTCGCGCTAACTGTAACGGCGTTACCATTAGCCCGTAGCCGAAAGAGAAGGTGGCCCTCTCTATGTCAGACCACCGTTGTTTTTGAGGATATAAGCCACTGCGTTCTCCGACCAACCCCAAATTGGTCGCCTTTCCCAGCCCAAAACGTGAGTAAGTATCTACTAACGCTGAGGACGGCATCGCTAACGCCAGTTTGGAAACCCCGACGTTACTCGACTTCTGTAATACCCCGGTAAGGGTCAATTCACTGTAACGCGCCACGTCTTTGATTTCGTGACCATTAATACGATAAGGAATGGTGTTGAGCACGGTATTCGGCGTCACCACGCCACGTTGTAATGCGGTCATCACCACCATGGGTTTTACCGTTGAGCCCGGCTCAAAGACGTCGGTGATAGCCCGGTTACGCATGGCATCTTTCGCGGTACCAGTGAAGTTATTCGGGTTGTACGACGGGCTGTTAGCCATCGCCAGCACTTCGCCGGTGTTCACATCAACAAGTACAGCACTACCGGATTCCGCTTTGTTAAAGGCAACGGCGTTATTCAATTCACGGTACACCAGCGCCTGCAGACGTTCGTCAATACTCAGCGCCAGGTTATGTGCAGCCTGACTGTCGGTCGAAGAGATGTCTTCAATTACGCGCCCGTAACGATCTTTACGCACCACACGTTCGCCAGGCTGGCCGGTTAGCCATTTGTCGAAGCTCTTTTCAACGCCTTCAATGCCCTGGCTGTCAACGTTGGTAAAACCAATAAGGTGAGCGGTTACTTCGCCGGAAGGATAGTAACGGCGGGATTCTTCACGCAGATGGATGCCGGGCAGCTTGAGCTTTTTAATGTATTCGCCGAGATCCGGGTTCACCTGACGCGCCAGATAGATAAAGCGCCCCTTGGGATTGGCATTGATACGAGCGGCAAGCTGATCCAGCGGCATGTTCAGCGCATCAGACAACGCTTTCCAGCGGTTATCCAGGGTCACGCCGCCCGCGTCCTTAAGCTCTTTAGGATCGGCCCAGATGGCTTTAACCGGCACGCTCACGGCCAGGGGTCGCCCGGAACGATCGGTGATCATCCCGCGAGATGTCGCCACCTCCTGAACGCGCAGCGAGCGCATGTCGCCTTCGCGTACCAACATGTCAGGAGCAATGATTTGCAGAAAGGCAACGCGACCAAGCAGGAAGCACAGCGCCAGCAAAATACAGCCGCACAGCAAGGCAAAACGCCAGCTCACAAAGCTGGCCTGTTCTTCCTGGCGTTTCGGTTTTGGCGTTTTTACCGCAGCGGCTTTCATGCGTCGCGTGGTTCCTTATTTCTGTACAACGATATTTTCCTGGGATGGATCAACATGCTGCATTTGCAGCTTTTCTGTTGCTATCCTCTCAACCCGGCTGTGATCGCCAAGGGCATTTTCTTCAAGAATCAGGTTTCGCCATTCGATATCCAGCGCATCACGCTCCAGCACCAACTGCTCACGCTGCGCCGTCAACAGGCGCGTATGATGCGATGTCGTGACCACCGTTACGGCGGTCATAATGATGCAAATGAACAGGCAGAGTGGCAGTTTCCCAAAACGCAAAAGATCGTCACCGATCACGCCAGGCAAGGCATGGCGCTCGTTGCTTCCTAACGACTCTTTAACTTTGCTGAGGGTCTCTGACACTCTACCGATCATGCGTTCGTCCTCTCTGCAATACGCAGAACTGAACTACGGGCACGTGGATTCTCTGCCACCTCTTCTTCGCCCGGCATCAACTTGCCTAATGCCCGCAACTGACGGCCACCCAGTTTGCTGAGTTGTGCTTCGGTCATCGGCAGTCCAGCCGGAACTTGCGGGCCGCGGCTTTGCTCACGCATAAAGCGCTTCACAATACGGTCTTCAAGAGAGTGGAAACTGATAACCGAAAGCCGGCCTTCCGGGGCCAGCACGCCGATCGAGCTTTTTAGCGCTTGCTCTATCTCCTCCAGTTCACTGTTTACCCAGATGCGCACCGCCTGGAAGGTACGGGTCGCAGGATGTTTAAACTTGTCCTTCACCGGCATTGCCGCGGCAATCACCGAGGCCAGTTCTTTGGTACGGGTCATCGGCTCAATACGATTGCGTTCAACAATCGCCCGTGCAATGCGTTTGCCGAACTTCTCTTCGCCGAAGGTTTTGATTACCCAGGCAATATCCGCTTCGTCAGCAGTTTGCAGCCACTGCGCAGCAGACTGACCGCGCGTGGGATCCATACGCATATCCAGTGGGCCATCACGCATAAAAGAGAAGCCGCGCTCAGCATCATCAAGCTGCGGTGAGGACACGCCAAGATCGAGCAGAATGCCGTCGATCTTACCGGTAAGTTCGCGCTCGCTGACGTAATCAGCAAGGGCAGAGAAAGGACCATGAACGATGGAAAAGCGGGGATCGTCAATTGTCTTTGCGACAGCAATTGCTTGTGGGTCACGGTCAATAGCCAGCAGACGTCCTTCCGGCCCCAGTTGGGACAGGATCAGGCGTGAGTGACCACCGCGGCCAAAAGTGCCATCGATATAGATGCCGTCAGGACGAATATTCAGGCCGTTAACGGCCTCATCGAGCAGCACCGTTGTGTGTTTAAAATTTTCCATCATCATTACAGAGACAAATCCTGCAACCGATCCGACAGTAGGTCAGAACCGGATTGCTCAGCGTCGATATCTTCCTTGACCCGTTGATACCAGGTCGTTTCATCCCACAGTTCAAACTTGTTGAACTGCCCAACCAGCATCACTTCTTTCGTCAGCCCGGCATGTTGCCGTAAAACGGGGGCTATCAATAAGCGCCCTGCATTATCCATTTGGCATTCGCTGGCATGCCCCAACAACAGGCGTTGTACGCGGCGTTCCAGCGGATTCATGCTTGATAGACGCGACAATTTTTGCTCAATAATTTCCCATTCAGGCAAGGGGTAAAGCAGCAGGCAGGAGTGATGAATGTCAATGGTGCACACCATTTGACCGGAAGCATTTTCCAGCAGCAATTCCCGGTAGCGGGTCGGTACGGCTAAGCGACCTTTGCTGTCAAGATTGACTAACGTTGCTCCACGGAACATACACGCTCCACCCCTGAATGACCTTTTTCACCACTTTAACCCACAAATCCCCACCAAAGGAGTTTACGGAGCGGAGGAAAACCTTGTCAAGCCAGTGCAAAGACTAACCGGAGCAAAAGATCTCTTATTCGCGGTTACATTCCTGATTGGCGAAATACTACTCACCTGAGAAGGCAAATTAACGTCATGAATATTTGTAAGAAAAAAAACCAAATATTCACCGTGACCTTAAAACGCATTCATTAGACACAAATGAAATATAAAATGTCAGTTTGCGACGCGGGCGGCATTTTAAGGCATAACGCGTTCAGATAACAGTCCCTGTTGCATACAGTCTCCACTGGCAGCACACGTCCTGCGAGGAAGGAAATGCCCTGCGTAACCCAGGGTGATTATTTCAACAGCAAGGCCGACAGATGTAACAAAACGATACAACAATAATGTTTAGTTACGTCTTATTTGATTTAAAGAATGAGCCGAAAGGACTGGGGGAAATAAAATAAAGAGGATGCTTAAAAAGTAAGGATTTATCCGAAATAATAATAACCTTACTTTCGGTATTTACAATGCAACAATAAGGCAGTTTTCACTGCCTCAAATGTCAGATCAAACCCGGCTTAACACACCGCGACGATAAAGGTTACGGCGAATACGGCTCAAACCGGCTTTAGGCTTGCGTGGTTCGTCGAGACTTGCCAGCACAATCTCCAGCACCCGCTCCGCCACATCACGGTGACGTTGGGCTACGGCAAGCACCGGACATTGTAAGAAATCCAGCAGTTCATGATCGCCAAAGGTCGCAATCGCTAAATCAGACGGCAATTTGCCATCACGGCGCAGGGTAACATCCAGTACGCCCTGGAGTAAGGCGAAAGAGGTGATGAACAGTGCCTGGGGCATCTTGTGAGTTTCCAGCCACTTATCAAACAGCTGCGCTGCCGCTTCACGCTCATAACTGTTGGCGTAGAGATACTGCACCTCGCGCGGGTCGTCTTTCCACGCAGTACGAAAACCCTGCTCACGTAAAAAGCTTACCGACAGTTCAGGTAAGGCGCCTAAATACAGGATATCTTCTGCCGGGAAAGTACGGAGTTCGGCCGCCAGCATTTCAGAGTCATCCTGATCGGCCCCCACTACGCTGGTAAAATGTTCACGATCCAGCGCTCTGTCCAGAGCGACGATAGGAAACGCATCATTGGCCCAGCGCTGGTAAAACGGGTGCTCCGGGGGCAGGGACGTCGACACAATGATCGCATCGACCTGACGCTGAAGAAGATGCTCGATGCAGCGCATTTCGTTATCAGGTTGGTCTTCAGAACAGGCTATCAGCAACTGATAACCACGTTGACGCGCCTGGCGCTCCAGATAATTCGCAATCCGCGTGTAACTGGTGTTTTCCAGATCGGGGATCACCAGCCCTATGGAGCGTGTGCGCCCCGCCCGCAATCCAGCCGCCACCGCATTTGGGTGGTAATTATGTTCACGCACAACCGCCATCACTTTCTCGACGGTTTTGTCGCTCACACGATATTGCTTTGCCTTTCCATTAATGACATAGCTTGCCGTGGTGCGTGAGACGCCGGCTAGCCGGGCGATTTCATCCAGTTTCACAATTGCCCCTCAAAAAATAAAAACTACCCCATAACCTTTTTATGGATATAGGTTAAATTCCATAACATCTAAGCGCAGAATAGTCACTGCGGCAACCGCTTTTGCACCCGCTTCCAGTGGATTTCGCAAAAAAAAGCCCGGCAGATCATGCCGGGCCCGAAAATGATTGTAAACCTGTCGCTTAACGCATGATTTTATCGCCACGGGATAAACCCACGACACCCGAGCGCACCACCTCAACGATTTTGGCAACATCACGAATAGTTGCCAGAAATGCGTCCAGCTTATCGCTGGTTCCCGCCAGTTGAACGGTATAGATGGACGGGGTAACGTCAATAATCTGCCCCCGGAAGATCTCCGCGTTTCGCTTCACCTCTTCACGTCCGTAACCACTGGCCTGGATTTTTACCAGCATGATTTCACGCTCTACGTAGGCTCCCTGGCCTAACTCGTTTACCCGCAGAACATCGACCAGCTTGTGCAGTTGTTTTTCAATTTGCTCAAGGACCTTCTCATCGCCCACGGTCTGGATAGTCATGCGCGATAAAGTCGGGTCATCGGTCGGCGCAACGGTCAGGCTTTCAATGTTGTAGCCACGCTGGGAGAACAGGCCAACCACGCGTGACAGCGCGCCTGATTCATTTTCCAGTAATACAGATAATATCCGGCGCATAATCAGGTCCTCTCCGTTTTGCTAAGCCACATCTCATCCATACCGCCACCACGGATATGCATCGGATAAACGTGCTCTCCACCATCAACGCAAACATCAACAAATACCAGACGATTGTTGCGCACCTGCTCCAGAGCCTGTGCCAGTTGGGTTTCCAGTTCAGCCGGTTGTGTAATACGCATCCCCACGTGCCCGTAAGCTTCAGCCAGACGCACAAAATCGGGTAATGAGGTCATATAAGACTGTGAGTGGCGACCGGAATAAATCATGTCCTGCCACTGTTTCACCATCCCGAGGTAACCATTGTTCAGGTTCAGTACTAATACCGGTAACTCATACTGTAATGCCGTAGAAAGTTCCTGAATATTCATCTGGATACTGCCATCTCCGGTCACACAGATGACCGTCTCATCCGGCAGCGCCATTTTAACGCCTAAAGCCGCAGGAAGACCAAATCCCATGGTGCCCAATCCTCCGGAATTGATCCAGCGGCGGGATTTGTCGAAGGGGTAGTAAAGTGCGGCAAACATCTGATGTTGCCCCACATCGGAAGTCACATAGGCTTCGCCTTTGGTCAGGCGCCAGATAGTTTCGATCACCGCCTGCGGCTTGATGCTTTCGCTCTGGGTATCGTATTTGAGGCACTGGCGGGCGCGCCAGCCGTCAATACTCAGCCACCAGTCACGCAGTTCATCCAAAGGTTGCGCAGACTCTTCCTGCGCCAGCTGCTCCAGCATCAGTTCCAGCACCAGACGCGCATCCCCGACAATCGGCACATCCGCCTGCACCGTTTTCGAAATTGACGTCGGATCGATATCAATATGCAGGACTGTCGCATCCGGGCAATATTTTGCCAGGTTGTTGGTCGTTCGATCATCGAAGCGCACCCCAACGGCAAAAATCACATCGGAATGATGCATGGTCATATTGGCTTCATAGGTCCCGTGCATACCGAGCATCCCCAGCGCCTGGCGATGGGTGGCCGGAAAAGCCCCCAGCCCCATTAATGAGGAGACCACCGGCAAATTCAGCTTTTCAGCAAGAGTACGCAGCTGTTCTTCACAACCGGAGGTAATCGCGCCGCCCCCCACATAAATCACCGGTTTTTTTGCCGTCACCAGGGTTTGCAATGCGCGCTTAATCTGGCCTTTATGCCCATGGGTGGTTGGATTGTAAGAACGCATGCTGACGCTTTCCGGCCAGACATAGGGCAGCTTATTGGCCGGGCTGAGAATATCTTTCGGCAAATCAACAACCACCGGACCTGGTCGGCCGCTTGCCGCCAGCCAGAACGCTTTTTTCAGTACGCCGGGAATATCTTCTGTTTGCTTAACCAGGAAGCTGTGCTTCACGACCGGACGGGAGATCCCCACCATGTCACACTCCTGGAAGGCGTCGTAACCAATCAGAGAGGTCGCCACCTGTCCGGAGATAACCACAAGCGGAATGGAGTCCATATAAGCGGTCGCGATACCTGTAATGGCATTCGTAGCACCCGGGCCGGAAGTCACCAGCACGACGCCGACATCACCTGTTGCCCTGGCCAGACCATCTGCCATATGTACGGCGGCTTGCTCATGACGCACCAGCACATGGTCGATGCCGCCGACAGTGTGGAGCGCATCATAAATATCGAGGACAGCTCCTCCGGGATAGCCGAATACTTGCTTAACGCCCTGATCGATAAGTGACCGGACGACCATCTCGGCTCCAGACAACATCTCCATGGTTTGCCTCCAGGCTATTGTTTGTCGACTGACAGCGGAACGTTATGCCCGCTTTGTCGCTCTGTTCAGAACAGGAAATCCCTGCATTCTGATTATGAATGGCAGTTACCATAACCGCTGAAAATCTGGCAGGCAATTAACAAAAGAGTTGCCTCTGCGCCCCACAAAAGTGAAAAAATGGTGTCAGTGAGCGAGAAATGGTGAATTAGTCTGAGATAAGTAAAGACGATGATAAATCATCGCTTAAATTGCTTGCTGCTCAGTAATTCATGCATTTTTAAGACGCTGAAAGTTATTCACAAAATCATTATCAGCATAAAATGTTGAATCAGAATGTCTGAGCAGAGCAAAGCCTATGATTATATGTTTAACCAGAATCGCCCCTACCTCTGGGGTGAACAAATCGACACCAGCAACTCCTCCATCCATTGATGGCCTTTATCTCGTCCTGCCGCTTCATGCCAGGAAAGAAAACAGGTACGGCTATTAAGTTTCAAAGGCAACGGCAGTACTTGCAGCTGTAATTTTTCAGCATACGCCTCTGCCAGCCAACGCGGCGCAATTGCAATAAGATGCGTTTGCGACACGACATTTAATATGCTGGTTAACGCCATCCCCTGATAAGCCACACAAGCTTGTTTATCAGGGGTATCATACCAGGGCTGGCTAAACGAAGAATAACGCTCCAGCGCCACTGCGGCATGATTTTCGTTATAAACATCGCTTTCACGTAACGGTCCGATAATCCGCGGGTGATTTTTACTGGCGACCAGCACTATTTCATCTTTAAAAAGTGGGACGCTACTAAATTCAGGCCGCATAAATTCATCATAACTGATAATAAATTCAGTCTCCTGATAGCGTAGTTGATGCTCCGTATTTTTATTCAACGTCGATTTAAACACCAGTTGAATATTTGGCGCTCTAACTTCCACATTGTTATAAATACTTGAAGTAAGTAAACTATCCAGTGGGCTACAGACGCAAAGATTAAAAATTCGCTCACTGGTGACAGGCTCAAACCCCGATCCCGGCAGTTCATTTTGCACCAGCTGTAGTGCCTGGCGTACTGAGCCAAAAAGCTGATGTGCCCGCACGGTTGGCTGGATCCCTCTGCCATAACGAACAAATAACTCATCATTAAACATCACTTTCAACCGTGCCAGCGCATTACTGACCGCAGGTTGCGACATACCGAGCGTCTGTGCGGCGCGCGTTATATTTTGCTCTTGCATCACCGCATCAAAAATAGTTAACAGATTAAGGTCAACTCTCCTCAATTGCGGTTTAATTGTTTCGTTCGGATCAACGATATCAACTTTTTCATCAGACATATATTTCTCCTCTGTCATACTAAATCCCTAACCCGGCAGCAATAACCGTTAGAAATATTATTTACCACGCATATAGAAAGAGGAGAAGAGCCCCTTAAGAAAATAGGAATACATAAAGAACCCATCAAGAAAAAGAATTCACAGAACATTACAAAATTATAAAAAAATTGACTTAATGCACACGTCAACCACCACGTTAAAATAGACCATACCAATCCACCACACTAGGCCGTGTCCCTTAATTACATAACCTTTTATAAAACAATCGGATACAACCCAGTTTCACCATCGCCAGATAATTCCTCGCCGTTTTGTCGTAACGTGTGGCAATGCGGCGGTATTCT
>NZ_CBFFRJ010000046.1:0-35900 GCF_965644225.1 Phytobacter sp. V91
GTCAGTCCGTTAATTGCACTGACTTAATTAGATCAAAGTCCCGGCCTCACGGCCAGGACTTTGTCAGCAGTCTGAAAGCGCCTCAGGGCGCTTTTTTTATTTATCCCGCATTAACCCAAATAAAAAAAGCAAATCGGAATTCACTATTTAAACTCCCTATTATCTAAGATGAATCCGATGGAAGCTTGCTGTTTTATCACACTTTTTTTAACCCTTTATTCAAAGTCGCTGTTTCTTTGAGCGAACGATCAAATTTAAGTGGCTTCACATCAAAAAAATATTCTCATCCTAAAAAACTTTGTGTAATACTTGTAACGCTACATGGAGATTAACTCAATCTAGAGGGTATTTATAATGAATCGTACTAAACTGGTACTGGGCGCGGTAATCCTGGCTTCTACTCTGCTGGCTGGTTGCTCCAGCAATGCTAAAATCGATCAGCTGTCTTCTGACGTTCAGACTCTGAACGCTAAAGTTGACCAGCTGAGCAACGACGTGAACGCAATCCGTTCCGACGTTCAGGCTGCTAAAGACGACGCAGCTCGCGCTAACCAGCGTTTGGACAACCAGGCTACTAAATACCGTAAGTAATAGTACCTGTGTTGAAATGGCGCACATTGTGCGCCATTTTTTTTGCCTGCGATTTACCCCGTTACTGAATCACTGCGTCGCCGTCGCCGCTCCCTCTTCATCACTCCCCGCTCCAGACGTCATCTCACGGTTTTGCACCGAAATCGTCCCCTGCGTAACCAGCTGACTGTCTTTATTTGCCGGGACAGCGACCGGATAACCCGCCCGACGATCCAGCGCCTTATCGATAATCGCCCGATCGCCACCGCCCTGCTCTATTGCCCCTGCAAGAGTCGCTGAAAATGAGATAGGCAGTGTCTGAGGGTTTTCCTCCTGCGCCTGCGTTAACGGGCGATGTACTTCGATAAAATGCCGGCCATCAGGCTCTATCGCATATTTTACCGGCTCATTGATGATGGCCACTCGGGTGCCGGTGGTGACCTGTGAGAACAGTGTCTCAATATCCGCCGCATTCATCCGCATACAGCCTGAACTGGCGCGTAGCCCCACGCTGTCAGGCGCGTTGGTGCCGTGGATAAGGTATTCACCGTTACCAATGCCTAAACGCAGCGCAAAACGTCCCAGCGGGTTATTTGGCCCTGCGGGTACAACGGGCGGCAGCGTGATGCCCATCGCCTGTGAACGGGCGCGAATACCCGCTGTAGGTGTCCAGGTCGGATTAGGGATCTTCTGACTCACCCGGGTAACGCTCACCGGCGTCTCAAGCCCGAGCTGGCCAATACCCAGCGGGAAGACCTGAACAATATTTTTACCAGGCGGGAAATAGTAGAGCCGCAGTTCAGTAAGGTTGACCACAATCCCTTCGCGCGGCGTATCCGGCAGCAGCATTTGCGACGGAATAGTCACCTGGGTTCCGGGGCCTGGTACCGGCGCAATGGTGTTATTGGCAGCAAGAATAAGCATTGCCCCGGTGTCGAAACGCCGGGCGATAGCCTGCAGATTCTTATCTCCGCTTTGTACGGTGTAAGTCTGGTTTTGCCCGATAAGGCGACTACCCGGCGCAGGAAGAGGATAATCTACCGCCCAGGCTGCGTGTGAGGCGCTGTACGCGCCGATAAGACTTATTATGATGAGTGACGCGCGTTTCATGAGAAAGCTCCTGTATCGACGGCACAGGCCGAAAACGGAAAGCCAGCGAGGCGGCAAACCACCTCGCATAACAGGATGAAAGCTGTCTGTTGAGTTTAGCTAATGTTGTGAGCTTTGGTGCGAATTGCGCGGATCATCGCTTCAAGCCCCTGCGAGCGGGAAGGCGTAAGGTGTTGAGTCAGGGACATCTTTTCAAACCACGGCCGGACATCGAATGCCACAATGTCCTGCGCCGTCATCTGCTGGTACAGAATGAAAACCACCGCAATCAGTCCTTTCACGATAGCCGCGTCACTGTCGCCCGATAATTTAATCACACCATCATCACCAGGTTGCATAATAATCCAGACCTGACTTTGACAGCCCTGAATAATATTGGCCGGGATCCGCGCACTCTCATCTAAAGGCGATAAACGCTGACCCAACTCAATAATATACAGATACTTCTCTTCCCAGTTGCTACAGCGTTCCAGATTGCGCAGAAGCTTCTCTTTATCCGGTAATACAGCCATCTCGTTTCTCTCTTAACCCAACAACTGATGGATGCGTTTCAGGCCAGCTACCAGACGATCCACCTCTTCCTGCGTGTTATACATCACAAGCGATGCGCGGCACATTGCCGGGACATTGTAAAATGCCATCAGCGGCATGGCGCAGTGGTGACCGGTCCGCACCGCCACCCCATAATTATCGAGGAAGCTTCCCACATCGTAGGCATGGTGTTTACCCAGATTAAAGGCGATAACCCCCAACCGCTGCGCCGGACCGTACAGCGTCAAATCCGGTACCCCGGCCAGCGCCTGCAAGGCATAATCCATCAGCGACTGCTCATAGCGAGCGATATTGTCCATGCCAAGCGCACTGACGTAATCAATCGCCGCCCCCAGGCCGATAATGCCGCCGGTGTTGGGGGATCCTGCTTCAAAGCGCCACGGCGCTTTAGCATAAGTCGTACCTTCGGTCAGGCTGACGGTGGCAATCATCGCTCCCCCGCCTTCCCAGGGCGGCATAGCCTGCAGGATGTTCTCTTTCACATACAGCACGCCAATCCCCGTTGGCCCGTACAGCTTGTGCCCGGAAAAGAGGTAGAAATCACAGTCCATCGCCTGCACATCGACCTGGTGATGCATCACCGCCTGAGCGCCGTCGACCAGCACTTTGACACCGTGCTGATGGGCTAAAGCAATCATGTCTGCCACCGGGTTTTCGGTACCCAGCACGTTGGATACCTGAGTGATGGCCAACAGACGCGTGCGCCCGTCAATCAGTCCCGGCAGAGCATCCTGTTGCAGCGTGCCATCCTGATTAAGCGGGATCACGCGCAGTTCTGCGCCTGTACGCTCACACAGCATCTGCCAGGGCACAATGTTGGCGTGGTGCTCCATCGCACTGATGATGATGTTATCCCCCGCTCCGACCTGGCTGCCGCCCCAGCTATTGGCAACCAGATTGATGCCCTCCGTCGTGCCACGGACAAACACCAGTTCTTCCGCTGAACGGGCATTGAGGAAACCGGCTACCTGCTCACGGACTTTTTCCATCCGCTGTGTCGCTTCGGCACTGAGGGTATGGATGCCACGGTGTACCGCCGCATAGCCATGGCGGTAGAACTCGGCTTCCGCGTCAATCACCTGATTTGGCTTTTGCGCGCTGGCAGCGCTGTCAAGATAGGCCAGCGGCACACCATTAACTTCACGAGTCAGAAGCGGAAAGTCAGCCCGGACACGCTGAACCGGAAAACTCATGCGCGGCCTCCCACAAGACGTTGACCAATACGCGCCAGTATCTGTTGTTTCAGTGCCTCATCGCCAATGGCTTCGGTCAGCTCTGCGGCAAAGGCATAGATGATCATCTTCTGCGCGGCCTGCTGGTCAATACCACGGGAGCGCAAATAGAACATCTGCTCATCATCAATGCGACCGATGGTTGCACCGTGACTGCATTTGACGTCATCAGCATAGATTTCAAGCTGAGGCTTGGTATCCACTTCCGACAAACGGCCCAGCAACAGATTGTTGTTGGTCATCTGTCCGTCGGTCTTCAGCGCATGTTGCGCCACTTTAATCAGACCATTAAAGACGGCACGTCCCTTATCGTTGACGATCGTTTTGTGCAACTGGCGGCTGTTACAGTAGCCCTTGTTATGTTCAAGCCAGGTTCGGGTATCGCAGACTTCAGAATTCACCGGCATCACCAGACTGTTCATCCGCAGCGTGGTGTTTTCGCCGTTAAGCTGCGTGCTGGTATTGTGGCGCAATACCGCCCCGCCCAACAGGAAGCTATGGCTGTCTACTGACGCATCGCCTGCCAGACGAATATCATTGTGGGCAAAGTGGTAGCACTGCGGGTTTTCAAAAGCCATTTTGAAATGGTGCAGTTGGGCATTGGCCGCCACATCCATCGTCAAACGCGCGCCGGTAAAATGGCGATGGGCATTGAGGCTGACATAATGCTCATAGACCGTCGCCTCTGCGCCTTCGGCTAAAGAGATATGATGGCGATAATGCGCCGTATTCATCTCTTCCCCGTCCACGCCCTGCGTGATATACATCAACAGCAGGGTTCTTGCCGGACGCTGGTTGCGCGCGACCTGGATATGGGTCACCTGGTGGGCCAGGCTTTCGGTCAGGTGCAGAAACACATCCGGCTGAACCGGTGCGGCCAGCGGCTGCCTGTCATCATTAATGGTGATGCTAAAACCTGAACCGCTGGTGTCATCGCTTAAATCAGCATTGAAATAGCCATCGACAAACACCAGACGCAGTGCGTCGACCGGCAGCGTCAGCGCCCCACACTCAGCCTGAGTCAGCTCACCTTTGCGGGCAACAAATTCGCTGTTAAGCAGACCATCGAGCGGGGTGTATTTCCAGTTTTCATGCTTGCGAGTGGGCAACCCCAGACGCAGCATCTGTTGCAGATGCTGTTGTGCCTCTTCGCTGCGCGCTCCCCCCTGCGTTTCAAACAGATGGTGCCACTGTTGCAGTGCGTTACTGCTGTTCGGTAAGCCAGCCATAACCCTGCTCCTCCAGTTGCTTAACCAGCGTGAAATCACCGGATTTGACGATACGGCCCTGATACAGGACGTGCACGAAGTCAGGCTTGATATAATCAAGAATACGCTGATAGTGGGTGACGATGATAAAGGAGCGCTGCTCATCACGCAGGGCATTTACCCCTTCGGCAACGATTTTTAAGGCGTCAATGTCCAGCCCTGAGTCGGTTTCATCGAGGATACACAGATTCGGTTCCAGCACCGCCATTTGCAGGATGTCATTACGCTTTTTCTCACCACCGGAGAAGCCCACGTTGACGGAGCGGGTCAGCAAGTCTTCCGGCATTTTCAGCAGTTTGATCTTCTCTTCCATCAGGTCCTGGAAATCAAAGCGATCCAACGCATCCTGTTCGCGATACTTGCGTACGGCATTCAGTGCGGTTTGCAGGAAAAACTGATTACTGACCCCTGGAATTTCCACCGGATACTGGAAGGCCATAAATACCCCTTCTCCGGCCCTGTCTTCCGGGGAGAGTTCGAGCAGATCTTTGCCTTTGTACTCTACGCTGCCGCCGGTAACTTCATAATCTTCGCGTCCGGCGAGCGTCGCCGACAGCGTACTTTTACCCGAGCCATTCGGCCCCATAATGGCGTGAACCTCTCCCGGGCGAACCTCCAGGCTCAAGCCTCGCAGAATCTCTTTATCTTCAACGCTAACCTGTAGGTTTTTAATACTTAACATGTTTGTTCCTTAATTCTTAACCGACGCTGTGTTCGAGGCTGATGGCCAGCAATTTTTGCGCTTCGACGGCAAACTCCAGCGGTAGCTCAGAGAACACGTCCTTACAGAAGCCATTGACGATCATTGAGATGGCATCATCTTCACTGATACCACGTTGCAGGCAGTAGAAAAGCTGGTCTTCGCCAATGCGCGACGTTGTCGCTTCATGCTCAAGCTGGGCGCTGTTGTTACGGCATTCCACATACGGGAAGGTATGCGCGCCACAGTCCGGGCCAATCAGCATCGAGTCACACTGGGTAAAGTTACGCGCGTTGGTGGCGCTCGGCATGATCTTCACCAATCCACGGTAGCTGTTCTGGCTTTTCCCGGCGGAGATCCCTTTGGCGATGATGGTCGATTTGGTGTTCTTGCCGATATGGATCATCTTGGTGCCGGTATCGGCCTGCTGATGGCCGCTGGTCAGTGCCACGGAGAAGAACTCGCCAATGGAGTTATCGCCGCGCAAAATGCAGCTTGGGTACTTCCAGGTGATCGCCGAGCCGGTTTCAGACTGCGTCCAGGACATCTTGCTGTTTTCGCCTTCGCACAAGGCGCGCTTGGTCACGAAGTTAAGGATCCCGCCGGTGTTGTTATCGCCGGGGAACCAGTTCTGCACGGTGGAGTATTTCACTTCCGCATCACGGTGAATAATCACTTCCACGACCGCGGCATGCAGCTGGTAGCTGTCACGAACCGGGGCGGAACAGCCCTCGATATAACTGACGTAGCTGCCTTCATCGGCTACCAGAATGGTGCGTTCGAACTGCCCGGTCTTTTCCGCGTTAATGCGAAAATAGGTCGATAACTCCATCGGACAACGAACGCCTTTAGGGATATAGATAAAGGTTCCGTCAGACGCGACCGCCGCGTTCAGCGCCGCGAAGAAGTTGTCATTGGAGGGCACCACGGTGCCGAGGTATTTTTTCACCAGTTCCGGGTGGTCATGAATAGCCTCACCGAAAGAGCAGAAAATAATCCCTTGTTCAGAGAGTTTCTCCCGGTAAGTGGTGGCCACGGAAACGGAGTCAAAGATAGCGTCAACCGCCACTTCTTTGCCCTCACGCACCGGCACGCCGAGCTGGTTAAAGGCTTCTTCAACCTCTTCCGTCAGCCAGGCATTGGCCCCGCTTTGCTGCACGGCTCCTGGCTGCGATGCGCAGGTATCATCACAGCTCCCGCAGGATGGCGCAGAGTAGTAGCTGTAATCCTGGTAATCCAGTTTTTCGTACTGGGCTTTCAGCCAGTGCGGTTCTTCCATTTCAAGCCAGGCGCGAAACGCGTTCAGGCGGAACTCCAGCATCCATTCAGGTTCATTACGTTTAGCTGAAATGGCGCGTACCTCATCTTCGTTGATGCCTTTCGCCAGTTCATCAGTGTTCAGCCGGGTGAAAAAACCCTCTTTATAATTGAGGTTCCCGGTCCAGGTTTTGACATCGTCAGTTGCTTCAGTATTACGAGACATAGTACCGCCTATACCCCAAAGCTTTCGCCGCAGCCGCATTCGTTCTGGGCTTTCGGGTTATGGAATTTGAATAACTGGTTTAACCCTTCACGCACATAGTCCACTTCGGTTCCGTCAATAAACGGCATCGCCTGAAGTGGCACATACAGACGCGCGCCATCATTTTCAAACAGCAGGTCATCTTTGTCCGGTTCACTTACCGTATCCAGCACATAGCCAAAGCCCGCGCAGCCGGTTTGCTTGATGCCAAGACGCACGCCTAAAAGGCCAGGCTGCTTGCTGCAAAGGGCGCGAATATGTTCTGCTGCGCTGGGGCTCAATGTCAGCCCCCGCCAGATAAAATCGGCCGGATTAAACGTTTCTGATTGCGATTCCATGGGTCTACCTCATGTCATTAAGCCTGAAGGGCATAACACTATGTTAGTGATAATGATTATCACTTCAACCTCTATTCCGTAGGGTCATTCATACACTGCGTGTTTTTTCAGCACCTGTTATAAGCATAGACCCTGTGTCAACGCTTTACAGACAAGTGAAAAATTGTTTAATGAATTGATAAATAATGGCTATTTTTTGCCGCAGGCAATAAAAAGAAAAAGATTTAAAGATGCATAGGCAATGCCTATTTTTAAGATAGGAAGGTAAAAAAATCTGTGGTGTGAAACGGCGGTTCGGAAAGAAAAGTTATCTTGATCACAAAACAGGAGCTGACAGGGATGCTAATTATCCACTGCAAAAATAAGGGGATAATAGAAATGAAACACTGAAGCAAGGTTTCAGGCGCAGCCCTGAGGATGATAAGTCCGCGTCGTTGAGGCTGGATTATTAACCAGTTTTTCCGCTGACCGACGAGGGCGACTGACCAGTTCCCCGCCGCAATTGGGGCAACGCATCGCCAGTTTAGTGGCGCAATTACGACAAAACGTGCATTCGAAGGAGCAAATCAGCGCATCGGCCGAATCGCCTGGTAAGTCAGTATTGCAACATTCACACCCGGGCCTTAATTCCAGCATACGGCAGTCCTCAAAGTTAGCTTCACACCATTGGGAAACCGTTTAAGAAATAGCAGGTTTATTCGGCCACGAAAAGTGATTTCCAGGCTCGCGTTGAGGTCAACAGCAAGCCTGAGACGGTTCAGAGTTCGGATCAGGATTGCAGGGTCGCCAGACGGGCCGCAAAGCCCACGAAAAGCAAACCAATCAGTGAATTGCCCAGTCTGGCAAGACGCTTTCTGGTCTTCACCAACTGCGTGACGTACGAGCCCGAAATAATCAAAAAACTAAAATAAGAGATGCTGATCATTTCAAGCGTCACCCCCATGATAAAGAACGACATCCCCGGACTGGTGTAGTGGATATCAATAAACTGCACAAAAAAGGAGACATAAAACAGTATTGCCTTGGGATTGGTCAGGCTCAGCACCAGCGAACGTCTGAAGATATCCCCTTTGTGAACCTCATGCTCCTGCTCTGCTTTATTGGCGCGTAACAGCGTGCTGTAGAGCATTTTCAACCCCAGCCACAGCAGGTAGATAGCCCCAAGATAGCGCACAATGCTGAATAATAGCGGCGTTGTTTTAATCAGCGTCGCCACACCGGCATAAGCGAGGAACATCAATATGGCATCGCCAAGGAAGACCCCTGCCGCCGCCGTATAACCATTTTTTAAGCCGCCGGCAATGCTGGTTTTCAGAACAAAGAAGGTGTTGGGCCCTGGAACCAAAATAATAAAAATGGCGCCAATAACATAGGACCAGAAACTAATCACACCATATTCAGCAAACACAATTCCTCCCTGATACATCCACTTAACCCGAGTAAACCCCTATGCTACCGAAAGCCCTGCGATAAAAAAAGCTCGCCGCAGCGAGCTTTCCGGAAATAATATTTCGCTTTATTAATGATGCAGCATCTCATCCACCACTTCTTCTTTTTTCAACTGGTAAGGATAATAGGTTGGCCAGTTGTCCATCTCTTCCAGCAAGGCGGCCTGAGAGGTGTTGCCCATAAAAATGTGGTAGTGCGCGGATTTGCGTGGCGCGATGGTGTGATCGCTGAACTGGACAAATTTCGGCGCTTTGCTGCTGGCATCCTTACATTCGAACAGATAGCGCACGCCCTTCTTACCGGAGGTGTATGTCAGGATCTTGTAACCGGCGTAGTCGTACTTACAGCTGCTCACGTTGTCGCCGATATGGAATTCCATGACCCCATCTTCAATACCGATGGTGTCGACGTCCGTAATATAGCCTTTCTGGTAATAGGCTTTGATCTCTTCAAAGGATTTGCTCTTGTCCTTCTCCGCCTTCTTTTTAAACACCGGATCAAGATCGCCGCTGACCAGATAAGGATAAACGGACTGCCACACGCCGTCCCAGTCCGACAGATTTCTGTCTTTTACATCCTTGTTATCAAACACCCCTTCAGAGGCTTGTTGCTCCTTCTCCGTCAGCGGTGTGCCATGCGAATGATGTCCATGCGCGAATGCCTGACTGCTGACAAGCAGTGTACCCAGAAGGATTGCTGATTTACCCAAATGACGTGCCAAAGTGTAACCCTCTATCATTATTAATGAGTCGTAAATGTTATATTATAACATTACTCATTTCAACATAATGAAACTGAGTCTCTTTACTCATACTTCTGCTGCTTGAAATTTCAGCATCCCCTGCTATAAACCAGTGGTCGCATTTTAACCATTTCGTCATTTTGATGAGGTCATATTTCATGTCTATTGCTAAAGCACACAGCTTGAGTCAGGCGTATCTGATGCTTAATTCCGGAAAGCAGAACGAGGTTGAACTGGCATTTGACGTTGATGCAGATACCTTTTTTCAGCTCTCTGCGGAATATTGCGATCAAGGTGCAAAAATAACCCGTCATGACAATCACTTCGTCATCAAGTTAAAAGGGGTTGCCATTCCAGCCCTCGACTGACGTCAAAAAGCGCGGCATCCACCTGATAAATGCGTTTTCCGGGTTTTGCTTTTAGCATTGCGTGCGGTGGGTTCGCCCAATCGAGGTGACACCGATTGGGCAATATCATTTACAGGTATAACGAGGCTTCGCCCAGTGGACGCGTTTTAAAGCGGCGATGGATCCAGAGGTACTGTTCCGGGGCGCGCATGATCTCCTGCTCAATCACCCTGTTGATATAGCGTGCTGCTTCGTATTCATCCTGCGACGGATAATCCGTCAACGCCTTACCGATATGCAACCGATAGCCAGAGCGATCGGTTTTGCGAACCATGGTAACTGTCAGCATATGTGCGCCCGACAGGCGTGAGAGCACATAGGTCCCGTTGGTGGTCGCGGCACTGACAACGGAGAAGAACGGAGCAAAGGTACTGCCCTTGCGCCCATAATCCTGATCCGGGGCAAACCAAACGGCTTCGCCTTTTCTCAGTTCACTGACCAGCCCTTTCAGATTGCGGCGGTCGATCATCGATTTATTCGAACGCATGCGGCCACGGGTTTGCACCCACTCCATCAGCGCGTTGTTATGCGGCCGATAGGTGGCCATCATGG
Organism: Phytobacter sp. V91; assembly: GCF_965644225.1. Taxonomy (NCBI): domain Bacteria; kingdom Pseudomonadati; phylum Pseudomonadota; class Gammaproteobacteria; order Enterobacterales; family Enterobacteriaceae; genus Phytobacter; species Phytobacter sp. V91. The sequence goes on from NZ_CBFFRJ010000046.1 coordinate 10,443, forward strand.
GCTGACACAGTCCCATGACGCGCCCGCCCAGTTCAAGGGACATAAAGTGGACACCCACCACCATTACGCCTTTGCGGTCAGCCTGAGCATCAAGCAGATTCTGGTATCCTTCAACGTCAAACCAACGGCGTACGCGTCTGTCCGGCCAGAACCAGGCCATACCGGTTTCGAATAACCCCATCCCCAGCGCTCTGAAGTTTTTTTCGATCATCACTTCGCGTTTTTCGGCGCTCATCTCCGGGAAGCACAATTCAAGATTACGTCGGGCAATACGTTCACGACGTTTGAGAAAGGGTCGGGAGAGTTTCCCGAGGGTTTCGCCAAGTCGGGACAGGACGGGATAGGGAAGTTGAACGAGCAACCAGAGCAGCCCAAGACCAGACCAGGTCACCCAGTGACGCGGATGCTGAAACGCGATGTTAAATGAACTACGCATGCTTATTTATTACCTTAAAGCCTGAAAAATGTAGCGCTTAAGGAAACAATGAATCCGGTCATTAGGTCTTTATGCGTTACAGCGCCACACACCAATAAATGGTGGTGTTATGAGATATATCTAAAGCGCAATATAGCACAGACAGCTAAATTAGCCGTGTAAAGAATGATGAAGATAGTATGAATTTTTACGGCAGGTATAACCTGCCGCAATTAACACTAAATTATCGCCGTTGTCAGACGCGATGAACAGCAAAGCTTGTTCTGTTCATCAAAGATATCAATCTGCCAGACCTGATGACGCTTCCCCGTATGCAGTGCGCGGCATACGCCGCGCACGCGCCCGGATCTTACCGAACGAAGATGGTTGGCATTAACCTCCACGCCAACCACCTGCTGTTCGCCGTCCGTGCATAAATACCCTGCCACCGAGCCTAAGGTTTCAGCCAGTACCACCGAGGCACCGCCGTGTAGCAGGCCAAAGGGCTGATGGGTACGGCTGTCCACTGGCATACTGGCTTCCAGCGCATCCTCACTGATGCGCTCAAAACGAATATCCAGCAGGCTGACCATATTGCCCTCACCCATGCTGTTGAGTGCTTCGAGGGTAACTGCACGTTTCCAGATCATCCAATTATCTCCAGTAGCGCCTGTAGAGGATGGCGAACGCCATTCCCTTCCACTCGTTTCACCTGGCTGCGACAGGAATAGCCAGCGGCAAGGCAGCGGCTGCGTGGCAAACGCTGCATTGCCTGATGCCAGGAGAGTTCATAGATGCCAAGAGAATTGGCATGGTTTTTCACTTCGTGACCGTAGGTTCCTGCCATGCCGCAACAACCGACACTGACATTTTCCAGTTTCGCGCCCAGACGGGCAAAAATGCCCGCCCACTGTCCCGGCGAGGTCGGCAACGCCGTCACTTCGGTACAGTGGCCGAACAGATACCAGGGCTCGCCGCCAGGCGTTCGCGCTTCAACGCCATCAAGCGCCAGCGACAGCCATTCATGCACCAGCATGACATGGAAGTCACCGCGTTTATCGCCAAGTACCTGTTTGTACTCGTCGCGATAACAAAGCACCAGCGCCGGATCAACACCTACCATCGGCATCCCGAGTTGCGCAACGCGATTGAGGAAGTCGGATGTTTTTTGCGCGGTTCTGGCAAAGCGGTGCAGGAATCCTTTGATGTGCTGCGCTTTACCGTTGGGTGAGAACGGCAGCACGACCGGTTGCAGCCCCAGTTTTTCCACCAGACGGACAAAGTCGCTCACCACCTGCGCATCGTAGTAGCTGGTAAAGGGATCCTGAACCACCAGCACGGTTTTCGCTTTTTGTTCGTCACTGAGCAGCTCAAGTTGCTCAAGCGTAAGATTAGCGGAGGCGTGCCCCACCATCTGGCGCTGGAGCGACGGCGTGGACAGCAGCGGCAAATCCACCATGCCAATATGTTTTTTCGACAGTGAACGCACCCATGGCTGACTCAAAAAGAAGTTAAAGGTCTTCGGCGCCCTGGCCATCAGGGGAGCATACATTTCCACGCTCGCCACCAGATGATCGCGCATCGGGCGCAGGTAACGCGTGTGGTAGAGTTGCAGGAAACGGGAACGGAAATCCGGGACGTCAATCTTGATCGGGCACTGGGTCGAACAGGCTTTACAGGCCAGACAACCGGACATTGCTTCTTTCACTTCATGGGAAAAATCATATTCCCCTTTCCGCGCATGCCAGCTGTTACGGGTGCGCTCAATTAAGGTGCGCAGGCTGGCGCGTTTTTCCGGCATCTCTTTTTCGAGCTTCACCGGATCCACACCGCGATCGGCCAGCAAACGCAGCCATTCACGCACCAGGGTTGCACGTCCTTTGGGAGAGTGAATGCGATAGCCAGATATTTTCATCGACGGACACATCGGGCTTTTCACATCGAAGTTAAAGCACAGGCCGTTACCGTTACACTCCATGGCGCCACGCCAGGAAGTACGCACCGCGATGGGGATCTGCCTGTCAAAGTTGCCGCGCTTCACGTCATCCACCTGCTTCATGGGGGCATCCACACCTTCCGGCGGGCAGATTTTCCCAGGATTCAGACGGTTGTGCGGATCGAAGGCCGCCTTAACCTTGCGTAACTCGCCGTACAATTGCTCGCCAAAGAAGGCCGGGCTGTACTCGGCGCGGAACCCCTTGCCGTGTTCACCCCACAGCAGGCCGCCATATTTGGCCGTCAGCGCCACCACGTCATCAGAGATTGATTTCATCAGGATCTCTTGCTGCGGGTCACACATATCAAGTGCCGGACGTACGTGCAGTACCCCGGCATCAACATGGCCAAACATGCCATAGCTCAGGCCGTGACTGTCGAGCAGGGCACGAAATTCAACGATGTAGTCAGCCAGATGCTCCGGCGGCACACAGGTATCTTCAGCGAAGGGGATCGGCTTGGCCGCACCTTTCGCGTTACCCAGCAGGCCGACGGCTTTTTTACGCATCGCATAGATACGCTCGATTCCGGCAAGATCGTCGCAAATCTGCCAGCCGATGACCCCGCCCTCGCCTTGCGCCATCAGGGTATCCAGACGCGCGCACAGCGAAGTGACCTGGCTGTCGATAAGCTCACCATCATCCCCGGCAAATTCGACGATGTTCAGGCCGAGCAGCGTTTTGTCCGGCACGTCAGTAATCAGCTCTTTGACGGAATGCCAGACGATATCTTCCCGCGCCAGATTGAGTACTTTCGAGTCCACGGTTTCCACCGACAGCGCACGCGCATCCACCATAAATGGCGCATTGCGCAGCGCTGAATCGAAGGAGTCATATTTAACATTCACCAGCCGACGCACTTTGGGCAGACGGGTAATGTCAAGCCGAGCTTCGGTGATAAATGCCAGCGTACCTTCCGACCCGGTCAGTATCCGGGTCAGGTCGAATTCGGTCATCTCATCATTGAAGACATGCCGTAAATCATAACCGGTAAGGAAACGGTTGAGTTTCGGGAATTTCTCGATGATCAGTTCACGATTATCCCGGCAACGCTCAAACACCGTCCGGTAAATCCGCCCGACGGCCGTATTTGCCTGACCCAGCGTCTGAGCAAGCTCTACGGGTACCGGCTGCGTATCGAGAATGTCACCGCCTAATAAGACAGCCCGCACCCCCAGCACGTGATCGGAGGTTTTACCGTACACCAGCGAGCCCTGCCCGGAGGCATCAGTGTTGATCATCCCTCCAAGCGTGGCGCGGTTACTGGTGGACAGCTCCGGGGCAAAGAAATAGCCGTAAGGTTTGAGATACTGGTTAAGTTGGTCTTTAATCACCCCCGCTTCCACCCGCACCCACCCTTCTTCCGGATTGATTTCCAGAATGCGGTTCATGTAGCGCGACATATCGACAATGATGCCCTGGTTCAACGCCTGGCCATTGGTGCCGGTTCCACCGCCGCGTGGGGTGAAGATTAACGACTGGAAACGTGGCTGCGCAGCGAGCTGCGTAATTAAAGCAACGTCAGAAGTGGAACGGGGGAAAACGACCGCATCGGGCAACAGCTGGTAAATGCTGTTATCCGTCGCCATAGTTAGCCTGTCGGCATAACTTGTGGCGGTGTCGCCGGTAAAACCTTGTTGCTCCAGTGCCTGTAAAAAGTTCAGCACCAATTGAACGACGCCTGGTGCCTGAGAAATCTGTGGGATCATTACTCTTGACCCTGCCTGACTGTTAGAGTTGTGAATAGTTAATCGTTTGCTTGCAGCATTGACCGTTGTATCACATTTTTTTCTTATACGCCCACCAGAATTATGGGCAGAATCTGACTGTCCAAAATCGCTGAAATCATTAATCATTACCGGTGTTGATTTCGTATCACTCTTACAAAGGTAAAACGTTCAATGACTTTTCAACAGCAATCCAGGGATGTGCCACAGGTAATGCTGTCGGTGCTGTTCTTAGCCCTTATGATCATCGCTTGTTTGTGGGTAGTTCAGCCCTTTATCCTTGGTTTCGCCTGGGCTGGCACCGTGGTCATTGCCACCTGGCCGGTGCTTATTCGCGTCCAGCGTATCCTTTTTGGTCGCCGTTCGCTGGCCGTACTGGCGATGACCCTGATGCTGACATTGGTATTTATTATTCCGGTCGCTCTGCTCGTTAACAGTCTGGTCGATACCAGCGGGCCGGTTATCAGCGGGATAACGTCGGGTGCGCTTACCCCGCCTGAACTGGACTGGCTGAACAGCATTCCACTGATTGGCGATAAACTCTACCGGGGCTGGCATAGCCTTCTGGATATGGGCGGCAGCGCTATCCTTGCCAAGGTACGTCCCTACGTTGGCAGCACCACGACCTGGTTTGTTGGGCAGGCGGCGCATATTGGCCGTTTGCTGCTCCACTGTGGCCTGATGTTGTTGTTTAGCGCACTGCTTTACTGGCGAGGAGAGCGTGTGGCCGAAGGGATCCGCCACTTTGCCTTTCGTCTGGCGGCACAGCGCGGTGATGCCGCCGTCGTACTGGCCGGCCAGGCCATTCGTGCGGTTGCGCTGGGCGTGGTCGTGACCGCGCTGGTGCAGGCCGTACTCGGTGGTATTGGTCTCGCCATTAGCGGCATTCCTTACGCGACGCTGTTTACGGTAGTGATGCTGATGACCTGTCTGGTGCAACTTGGCCCCCTTATCGTGCTGATACCCGCCGTTATCTGGCTCTACTGGAGCGGTGATTCGACCTGGGGCACGGTACTACTGGTCTGGAGCTGCGTGGTAGGTACGCTCGATAACTTTATCCGCCCGATGCTGATACGTATGGGCGCGGACTTACCGCTGATCCTGATCCTCTCAGGGGTCATTGGCGGATTGATCGCCTTCGGCATGATTGGCCTGTTTATTGGTCCGGTACTGCTGGCGGTAAGCTGGAGGCTTTTCTCCGCATGGGTCAATGAAGTGCCTGTACCTGCCCCGTCCGGCAATCCCGACGCGGGGAGCGCCCCGCAAAGCGACGAGTTGCCACGCTGATGAGAGCCGCCCCGGCCCGGGTGAAGGCATAAACGCTTTCTCCTGGCCGGGGAATATTAAGCCCCGCTAATCAATTAATTTATCCGCAACCCTTTTCCTCGCTGTTTACCGGCAAAACCCGCGCAAAATCTTCAAGGCTGTTTAACTAATGAGACGAATCTGATCGACGCAAAAAATCGGGATGCCTACTATTAGGTCACGGTTATAAATCAACGCATTGATTTATAAGCATGGAAATCCCCTGAGTGAAACAATGAATTGCTGTGTGTAGTCTTTGCCCATCTCCCACGATGGGCTTTTTTTTATCTTTTTCCTGCCGCCTTCAGACGTAAAAAAACCCCATGACCGTAGCCACAGGGTTTGTCATTACGCCAGCTTATTTCTGCAATTCAGCCAGGCTCAACCAGGTTTGTACCACCGTGTCCGGGTTCAGAGAAAGGCTGTCAATCCCTTCGTCCATCAACCATGCCGCGAAATCTTCATGGTCAGATGGCCCCTGCCCACAAATGCCGACATACTTGCCGTGCTTCTTCGCCGCACGGATCGCCATCGACAGCAGAGCCTTCACCGCCTCATTGCGTTCATCGAACAATTCCGAAACCACACCGGAGTCACGATCCAGCCCCAACGCCAGCTGCGTCATATCGTTTGAGCCAATAGAGAAGCCGTCAAAGTATTCGAGGAACTGTTCGGCCAGCAGCGCATTCGACGGGATCTCGCACATCATGATGATTTTCAGTCCGTTCTCGCCGCGTTTCAGCCCCTGGCGCGCCAGTTCATCCACCACCGCTTTGGCCTGCGCAACGGTACGCACGAACGGCACCATGATTTCCACATTGGTCAGGCCCATTTCGTTGCGCACACCCTTAACGGCGTCACATTCGAGGGCGAAGCAATCGCGGAAACTGTCCGCAACATAACGTCCTGCGCCACGGAAGCCCAGCATCGGGTTCTCTTCTTCCGGCTCGTAACGTTCGCCCCCGACCAGGTTGGCGTACTCGTTCGATTTAAAGTCCGAGAGGCGCACAATCACCCGTTTCGGCCAGAACGCCGCCCCCAGCGTGGAGATGCCTTCAGTCAGACGGCCAACGTAGAACTCTTTCGGCGAATCATAGCCTTTCATCAGCTCGCGGATCTCGCTTTGCACCTTCGCATCCTGCTCTTCGAACTCCAGCAAGGCACGTGGATGCACGCCAATCATACGGTTGATAATAAATTCAAGGCGCGCAAGTCCGACCCCTTCGTTCGGCAGACAGGCAAAATCGAATGCTCTGTCCGGGTTGCCGACGTTCATCATGATCTTCAGCGGCAGCGGCGGCATTTCCTCAATGCTTGAGCTCTTCACGCTGAAGTCCAGCATCTCGGCGTAAACATAGCCCGTATCACCTTCCGCACAGGAGACGGTGACTTTCTCCCCCTCTTTGATGCGATCCGTTGCATCGCCACAGCCGACGACAGCCGGAATGCCCAACTCACGAGCGATAATCGCCGCATGGCAGGTACGGCCGCCGCGATTGGTCACAATCGCCGAGGCCTTTTTCATGATCGGTTCCCAGTCCGGGTCGGTCATGTCAGTCACCAGCACATCGCCAGGCTCAATGCGGTTCATTTCGCTGATGTCCTGGAGGACTTTCACCGGGCCGGCGCCAATACGCTGACCAATAGCACGGCCTTCGGCAATGATTTTACCCTGCGCATGCAGCGTATAGCGCTCCATGACCTTGCTGCGTGAGCGGACAGTTTCCGGACGCGCCTGTACAATAAACAGTTTGCCGGTATGCCCATCTTTCGCCCATTCGATATCCATCGGACGGGCGTAATGTTTTTCAATTTGCACGGCCTGTTTCGCCAGCGCCAGAACCTCGGCATCGGTCAGAGAGAAACGGTCGCGGGCCGCCTGTTCAACATCTTCAATTCGCACCTGCTTGCCGTGCTCCTGGGTCGGGGCATAGACCATACGGATCTTTTTCGATCCCATAGTGCGGCGTACAATGGCCGGGCGATCGGCCGCGAGGGTCGGCTTGTGAACATAAAACTCATCCGGGTTAACCGCGCCCTGCACCACCATCTCTCCCAGACCAAAGGCCGAGGTGATAAACACCACCTGATCAAAGCCCGATTCGGTATCAATGGAGAACATCACCCCGGCAGAGCCGATATCTGAGCGCACCATCCGCTGGACTCCGGCGGAGAGCGCCACGCCACGATGGTCATACCCCTGGTGAACACGATAGGAGATAGCCCTGTCGTTGAACAAAGAGGCAAAGACGTGTTTCACCGCCACCAGCACCGCGTCATAGCCCTGCACATTGAGGAAGGTTTCCTGCTGACCGGCAAATGAGGCATCGGGCATATCTTCCGCCGTCGCAGACGAGCGCACCGCAAAGGAGGCCTTGTCGTCATCGGCAGAGAGCTGTGCATACGCGGCGTGAATAGCCTCTTCGAAAGCAGGCTGGAAAGGAGTATCGACAATCCACTGACGGATCTGCGTACCGGCTTTCGCCAGCTCGCTAACATCGTCGATGTCTGTTTTATCCAGCAGGTCATAGATGCGCTGGTTCAGACCACTTTGTTCCAGAAACTGGTTAAAGGCATCGGCAGTGGTCGCAAAACCATTGGGCACGGAAACGCCCATACCAGACAGGTTAGTAATCATTTCACCAAGGGAGGCATTTTTGCCTCCAACCCTGTCTACATCATTCATGCCGAGTTGGTCATACCAAAGCACCAGCGGAGACGAGCCATGATTGGACATCGAAACAATCCTTTTGTGATATTTAAATGGGTAATTAACGCTCGGACTACTAAATCATCCTGGCATAATTATTCCGCTGAAAAAAACGGTGAATCGTTCAAGCAATTTTATTTTTCAACTTTTCGGACAGTTTACCGCCGTTTTCTAACTCATTGATTATCATCGCAGCAGTACAACCTTTTTTTTAATGTGGCATTAATGAAAGTGAACTACACTTTTCATTAAAAATAAAAATAGCGTTTCATTTTAGAAAACAGAAAAAGTCTCTACGCAGAACCGGAACTTTAATTTATGCTTTCAGTTAATTACCCAAACGATCAGGATGAGCATAATGGACAGCGCTGTTGACAGGCAGGTGTTTTATATTTCCGATGGTACCGCTATCACTGCTGAAGTATTAGGCCATGCGGTGATGTCGCAGTTTCCGGTGTCCATCAACAGTATTACGCTGCCCTTTGTTGAGAATGAAAGCCGCGCCAGAGCAGTAAAAGAGCAGATTGATGCTATTTATCAGCAATCCGGCATCAGGCCTTTGGTATTTTATTCCATCGTATTGCCGGAAATCCGCACGATTATTTTACAGTGTGAAGGTTTTTGCCAGGATATCGTTCAGGCGCTGGTTGCTCCTTTGCAACAGGAATTAAAGTTAGAGCCGACACCTATTGCTCATCGCACCCATGGGTTAAATCCTGGCAACCTCATTAAATATGATGCCCGGATTGCCGCCATTGATTACACACTGGCACATGATGATGGTATTTCATTGCGCAACCTGGATCAGGCTCAGGTGATTTTATTGGGTGTTTCTCGCTGCGGTAAAACCCCCACAAGTCTTTATCTGGCGATGCAATTTGGTATTCGTGCAGCGAATTATCCTTTTATTGCTGATGACATGGATAATTTGATTTTGCCTGCCGCACTGAAGCCGTTACAGCATAAACTATTTGGTCTGACCATTAATCCTGAACGTCTTGCCGCCATCCGTGAAGAGCGCCGGGAGAACAGCCGCTACGCTTCCATGCGCCAGTGCCGCATGGAAGTCACCGAAGTGGAAGCGCTTTACCGCAAGAATCAAATCCCCTGGCTCAACAGCACCAACTACTCCGTTGAGGAGATGGCGACCAAAATTCTCGATATTATGGGGCTCAGTCGCCGCATGTACTAACAGGCTAGTACACGAGGTCTGTTTTTGCTATTATGCAGGCCTTGGATGTGACACCTGGCACACCTGCTTATTGAATAAAGTACGGATTGGTTTAAGGTGTGGCATCGCCTTCGGCATATGGCCGTTTGAGCACAAAATTTTTTGAGAATTCTGATGAATAAAACCGATGAACTCCGCACTGCGCGCATCGAAAGTCTGGTGACCCCAGCCGAACTTGCGCAGCGCCATCCCGTGCCCCCTGAGGTAGCGGAGCATGTAACACAATCCCGTCGCCGTATTGAAAAAATCCTCAATGGTGAAGACCCACGACTGCTGGTGATCATTGGTCCTTGTTCGATCCACGATCTGGATGCCGCAATGGACTACGCCCGCCGTTTACAGACATTACGCGAAAAATATGGCGCGCAGCTGGAAATCGTGATGCGTACCTATTTTGAAAAACCGCGCACGGTCGTCGGCTGGAAAGGGTTGATTTCCGATCCTGATCTGAATGGCAGCTACCGGGTTAACCATGGCATCGAACTGGCTCGCAAGCTGCTGCTGGCGGTAAACGCGCTGGGTGTACCGACGGCAACAGAATTTCTCGATATGGTCACCGGGCAGTTTATTGCTGATTTGATCTGCTGGGGCGCGATTGGCGCGCGGACCACCGAAAGCCAGATCCACCGTGAGATGGCCTCCGCGCTCTCCTGCCCGGTAGGTTTTAAAAATGGCACCGACGGTAACACCGTGATTGCTGTTGATGCGATCCGTGCTTCCCGTGCCAGTCATATGTTCCTCTCGCCGGATAAAACCGGTCAGATGACCATCTACCAGACCAGCGGAAACCCTTACGGCCACATTATTATGCGTGGCGGGAAAAAACCCAATTTCTACGCTGAAGATATTGCCAGTGCCTGTGCAACCCTGCGCGAATTCAGTCTTCCCGAACATCTTGTGGTCGACTTTAGTCATGGCAACTGCCAGAAACAGCACCGTCGTCAACTCGACGTCTGTGACGATATCTGCCAGCAAATTCGGGCGGGCTCAACGGCTATCGCCGGTATTATGGCCGAGAGTTTCCTGCAGGAAGGCACGCAAAAAGTGGTTGCGGGTCAGCCTCTGGTTTACGGGCAATCAATCACTGACCCTTGCCTCGGCTGGGAAGACAGCGAACGTCTGCTGGAAAAACTCGCCGCCGCAGTAGCTACTCGTCTGTAATCTCTTCGCCTGCCAGTATCCCTGGCAGGCAATTTCCTGATTTTCCTGATTAAGTAACCTTATCATTCTTAAGAATAATACTTGCTGCTATCAGAAGATGCATCGATAATGATTATCATTGTAAATTGACTATCATTGCGATTTCTTATGTTGACCAGGGACAAAACATCCGCTCAGACTGAGCCGCCTTGCGCAAATTCTGCAAACGCTAACCCTGCCAGTATTCTTCCCACCGATCGCCGGATCAGCAGCCAGACATTGCTTGGCGCGGCCGCCCGGGTGGTGATTGAACACCAGGGACAGGAATATCTGCTGCGCCAAACCCAGGCAGGGAAGTTAATCCTCACCAAATAAGCCGCATGGCTTAGCTGGAGCAACTCACCTCCAGACGTTTGCCCCACTCAGGCGGACGCTTACTGTACTCAGGGTGCCCGTCGCTAAAAGGCTCCCGCAGCACCGCATGTAAACGGTAAAGTTCTTCCGTATTCCCCTGCTCTGCCTGCTCAATCGCACGCTGTGCCAGCCAGTTACGTAACACCACCGCCGGATTCACGCTTAACATCGACTCCTGGCGACGCGCATCATCCACGTTTTCCTCCTGTAACCGTTTACGATAACGGGCAAACCAGTGGTCAAAAGCATCCCTGTCGATAAACTCATCGCGTAATGGGGATTGTGCATCATGCTGTTGTGTATGGCCCAGCAGACGAAATGTGCGAGTGTAATCGCTTCCTTCACGCGTCATCAGTGAGAACAGCTCACTGAGCAGTTCATTGTCCGCTTTTTGCTGAGTAAAAAAGCCCAGTTTCTGGCGCATTAACCTGCCGTATTGGGTCAGTAAAACAGTCTGATAGCTCTCTAACGCATTATTCAGTCCATCAACGCTGATAAAGGGCGAGAGCGTCTGTGCCAGTCTCTGGAGGTTCCAGAGCGCAATGCTCGGCTGGTTTTCAAAGCTGTAGCGCCCCTGATAATCAGAGTGGTTACAAATATAATCCGGCTGGTAATCATCAAGAAAACCAAAGGGACCGTAGTCAATGGTCAACCCGAGAATCGACATGTTGTCGGTGTTCATTACCCCATGAGCAAAGCCGACGGCCTGCCAGTGGGCAATCAACAATGCAGTTCGCCTGATGACATCGTTAAACCAGAGCAGGTATTTGTCCGCTTCATCCTGCAAGTGCGGCCAGTAATGACGGATCATATAATCCGCAAGTCGACGCACGTTTTCAGGCTCTCGGCGATAGTAAAAATGTTCAAAATGACCAAAACGGACGTGGCTCTGCGCGATGCGTATCATCATGGCACCCGATTCAGCGCTCTCGCGGTAAACCGGCGTATCGCTGGTCACCACTGATAAGGCGCGCGTAGTCGGAATGCCCAGCGCATGCATCGCCTCTGACGCCAGGCTCTCACGCAGCGTGGAGCGCAGCACTGCCCGCCCGTCTCCCATACGTGAGTATGGCGTCAATCCGGCACCTTTCAGGTGCCAGTCGAGGCTGGTGCCATCGGCCAGCAATTGTTCCCCCAGCAGAATGCCGCGCCCGTCGCCAAGCTGGCCCGCCCAGACGCCAAACTGGTGTCCACTGTAAACCTGCGCCAGAGGTGACATGCCTGGCAGCAGAGCTTCGCCTCCCCAGACGCCAGCGCCTGATGGCGGGATGAACAACGATGGCGCTACGCCCAACTCATCAGCCAGTGCGGCGTTATGCCAGAGCAAACGGGCATTATCTAAAGGAGTCGGTAACTGCGCGCTATAAGATCCTGGCAGCTCATCGCGCCAGCGGGTAATAAAAGACAGGGTCATGGTTCCTCCTGTCTTCATTGTAGTGCGTTTATGGAATGTTAAAAAGGGGTTAAATTAAAGCTCAGGCATGGACCAGACTGGTGATCATAGGCACCGCTACCGCAGGCCAGAGATGCCCCTGCATTGCGCTGAACTGATAAGGCGCAACGCGCTTGAGCGTTTTTTCGTTGTCGATACCCGCAATCATGACGGAACGACAATAAGGTGATATTTGCGACACAATCGCCCGCATAAAGGGCTCAAAGGATCGCGACGTTAACCGCTGATGAATAAAATCTTTATCCAGCGCCACCCGTTCAAATAAACCATCAAATATGGCTTTTGAGGTGATGGTTCCAGCGCCAAAATTCGCCAGAATCACCGGATAACGCTCACACAACAATGTCAGGGGTTCGTTTTCCCGGCCAAGGTTTAAATCGGGAAAACTCTCAGTAATCGCCAGTTCCAGGAAAGGCAGCTTGCTGACCCTTTCAGCCAGTTGCTGATCACGCAGAAGCGCATCAACCACCGCAGGGTGAATATGGATCCACGCGATCAGCTGGTGTTGCATAAAAAACAATTTGCATGCTTCGGCTAAATCCAGTTGCTCCCTGAATAGCGCCAGAGCATCAGCCGTGGCTAAGCGTGGGAGAAGTAAGTTAGCAGGTGCTCTGACATTGTTCGATTTCCCAACAAAATCGACCACCATTTCCAGCCCGACAAGCATACCAAACCCACTGCGGGCAGGCAGAAAAGAAAGCTCTGTGCGGTAGGTGTCATCTAAAGATACAAACATTTCGCCAGCCCCGTATTATGGGTGAGATCCGGCATCGAAAAATAAATGCGAACACTCTCAACATAGTTGATTTTGATAAGTCAGACTTCATGAATTTCCATTATTTTGTCTAAATATCCCTATGACTTATTTTAGCTTATCCTGGATATATCGTTACTGCCAGCGCCCTCCCGTGACGGGAAACCCTGGTCCAGGTCAGCAATAGTTAAATAAGAAATGTTGAAGAAATGATGGATTTTATGTTGGATGGACAACTAAATTTGCGTTTAGGTCAATAAATCGGTGAGGTATAGCCCCCCGCACATACTGTTTTGCAGGGGAAGATGTCAGATACGGCGGGCCTGCCAGAAGTTTTTCCGCCAGTAGACATTATCTAACGACGAGCGCATCACTCCCTGGCTGGTTGAGGCGTGAATAAAGGCATTGTCAGTGTCATAAATCCCCACATGCAGACCATTGTCGCCGGAACCTGTTTTAAAGAACACCAGATCGCCGGGCAGCAGATCGTCTTTGCTGATCCTCGTCCCGACATCAGCCTGCGAACGTGTGTCACGGGGCAGCGCAAGGTTAAACTTATCGCGGAATGTCATCATCACAAAACCGGAACAATCCACGCCGCTGCGGCTCATCCCGCCGTAACGATAGGGCGTTCCCCGCCAGTCACGTAATTGATCGTTTAACCCGGCGATGACGGTAATCGAATCCGAAAGGCGTGCGTTTGGCGGCGGAGCGCGATGGCTGCTACAACCAGCAAGAAATAATGTCACCACCAGCAAAAACCAGATGCGCATCCTGGAATAACCTCTTTTTCGTTATGCAGGAATAATTTAGCGTGTGAATGATATGTCGTGCAAGTCAGGTTTGCAGCTAAATCTCCGGGATCAGCATTCGATGGCCTGCCATATCAAGACGGCGAAAGGCGATACCATAGGCACGGCTGAGGTTTTGCGGCGTCATTACCGCCTCCCGCTGCCCTGCGGCCACCAACAAACCTTTACCAAGAAGCCACGCCTGGTGTGCGTGACGCAGCGTGTGATTGAGGTCGTGACTGCTCATAATGATCGTGATCCCGGCCTGCACCAGTTCGCTTAACAATTTGTCGAGAGCCGCCAGTTGCGCCACATCCAGACTATTCATCGGTTCATCAAGCAGTAAGAGTTGCCCCTGCGGATTGGCTGCCGGGTGAATTTGTAGCATCACCGCCGCCAGGCGCACGCGCTGCCACTCGCCGCCGGAAAGTTGATTTACCGTACGCCCCAGTTTGTCATCGAGACCGAGCGCTTCAGCAATTTTAGTGCTGAGATCGTTATCAGGCTGCGCATGCTGGTGCAATGCGAGATAGTGCCAGACGGGCATCGCAAACGGCGGGGTTTGCTGCTGAGCAAGGTATGCGCGGTGACGAGCAAGCGCCGGAGCGGGCCAGTCATCAATCTTACGCCCATTGAAAACAACCTCGCCGGCGCCGCGGGTGATCCCGGCGATACGTGCCAGTAATGTGCTCTTCCCTGCTCCATTCGGCCCGACAAGATGCAGCATTTCGCCTTTACTGACTGAGGCCGTCAACGGCCCCAGTCTGCCTGCTTCTTCAACGTTGTGAAGTTGCAGCATGCTCATTATTTTGCCAGTGCCAGTTTGACTGCATCCTGCAAAACAGGATCTTCAGGCGTCATATCCGGGGAGAAACGTTGAATAACCTGACCGTCGCGACCGACGAGGAATTTCTCGAAATTCCACAGAATATCGCCCTTGTTAAGCGGCGCGCGGCCTTTACTCTCCATGCGCTCGTAGAAACCACTGCCCGCAGGCGCGGTGGCCTCAGGTGCGGCCGCAATCAGTTTAGTGTACAGCGGATGACGGTTTTCGCCATTAACATCAATTTTGGCAGACAGCGGGAAGCTGACGCCGTAAGTGGTGCTACAGAAGGTTTTGATCTCTTCTTCACTACCCGGCTCCTGGCCCAAAAACTGATTGCACGGGAATCCCAGCACTGTGAAACCGTCTTTTTCCCATGCCTGCTGGATGTTTTCCAGTTGCTCATACTGCGGCGTTAAGCCACATTTTGATGCCACGTTGACGACCAGTAAAACCTTACCCCGATACGTTTCCAGCGAGATTTTTTCGCCATCAATGGTGGTAATGTCGGTATTTAAAATATCCTGGTTCATAGTATCCCCTTGATTAAAAAGACAGGACGCAGGTCTTAACGCCCGGCTCTGGACATTAATAATAGCCAGATAAAAACCGGTGCGCCCAGTGTTGCCGTCACCACTCCGACGGGTAATTCAGCCGCGTTTAACGCCAGGCGGGCAATAATATCAGCAAAGAGCAGTGCCAGTGCGCCTGCCAGTGCTCCGGCAGGCAACAACACCCGATGATCCGTCAGACCGCACAGACGTAAAATATGTGGGATCACTAAACCGATAAACCCGATCGCCCCGGCTAAAGCAACGCTGACTCCAACCAGCCAGCCCGTTGCCACCACCAGCAAATTGCGCCATAACCAAAGGGGCAACCCCAGTTGACGGGCCGAGGTCTCACCCAGCGCCAGAATATTAAGGGGCTGGGACTGGAAGCAGACCCACAGCATTACCGGCACCAGGGCCAGCATCAACCAGCTTTGTCGCCAGTCAACGCCGCCGAAGCCACCCATCATCCAGTACATTAACTGGCGCAGATCGAATGAGGTCGAAAAATAGATGGCCCAGGTCATCAGCGCGCTGCAAATAATCCCCAGTGCAACACCTGCCAGCAGCAAGCGGCTGGTCGACAACTGCCGCCGGGCAAAGCGCAATAAAATGAGGGTGACGATAAGCGCCCCGGCAATGGCGCAAAGCCCCAGCGACCAGTCTGGCAAGCTGCCTTTACCCAGCAACACGGCCGCAATCAGGCCCACGCCTGCACCATTGGAGACCCCCAGCAGACCCGGTTCCGCCAGCGGATTTTCAAACAGAGCCTGCATTAATGTCCCGCAGAGCGCCAGGGCGGCCCCAACCATCACAACGGCCAGCGTTCGCGGCAGGCGTATCTGCCAGACAAACAGTTGTCCGTTGGCGGTAAACCAGTTGCCTGGCGCAATCCATTGCTCTCCTGCGCACAGGCTAAGCATGATGGCTATCAACAATAAAAGCGTCAGACCCGCCAGCCAGCGGCCGCTACGACGGCGTTGACGTTGAGCATATCTCAGCATGGTAATGGGTTAATCAATCGTTAAGATAATTGATTTTAAAGGTGATAACGCGGGCTGGAAAGAAAAAAGGCCGCTAAGCGGCCTTTTTAGTTAGATCAGATTATTCTTCTTTGGGCGAAGCGTTTTCGACACGGCTTTTTAACTTCTGGCCGGGTCTGAAGGTCACCACACGCCGCGCTGTAATGGGAATATCCTCGCCCGTTTTCGGGTTACGACCCGGGCGTTGATTCTTATCGCGCAGATCGAAGTTACCAAAACCGGATAGCTTTACCTGCTCGCCGTTTTCCAAAGCGCGACGGATCTCTTCGAAAAACAACTCTACCAGTTCTTTGGCATCCCGCTTGCTAAGCCCAAGCTTATCAAACAGATATTCTGACATTTCAGCTTTTGTAAGCGCCATAGGTTCAATCCCTCAATGATGCCTGGAATCGCTCTTTCAATGCCTCTACACATCTGGCAACGGTAGCGGCAATCTCCTCTTCTTCGAGTGTACGGCTGGTATCCTGAAGGATCAGGCTAATGGCGAGGCTTTTATACCCCTCCGCAACGCCCTTACCGCGGTACACGTCAAACAAGTTTACGCCAACTACCTGATTTACGCCAACTTTCTTACATTCGCTTAAAATATCCGCCGCAGGCACGTTTTCAGCGACCACAACAGCGATATCACGACGGTTCGCCGGGAAGCGGGAAACGTCCTGGGCCTGAGGAATCACGCGGTCTGCGACCTTATTCCATAACAATTCGAAGACCAGCGTGCGGCCATTCAGATCCAGCTTACGTTCAAGCTCCGGATGCACCACGCCAATGAAACCAACATATTCATCTTTCAGATAAATCGCGGCAGATTGACCAGGATGGAGGGCTGGATTTTCCGCTTTACGGAATTCAATGGCCGACAGTTTGCCGGTCAGATCCAGTAACGACTCGACATCGCCCTTCAGATCGAAGAAATCCACGCTGCCTTTCGCCAGATCCCAGTGTTCTTCATAGCGGTTACCGCAGATAGCGCCACCGAGCATCACATCCTGACGGATCCCAAGCGGAGCCTGGGTATCCGGCACAAAGCGCAGACCGGTCTCAAAAATACGCACACGGCTCTGCTGACGGTTCTGGTTATACACCACTGTGCCGAGCAAGCCGGTCAGCAGCGAGAGACGCATAGCAGACATTTCGCTGGAAATTGGGCTTGGCAGGATCAGCGCCTCTTCACCAGGGTGAACCCACTGCTGGATTTTCGGATCGACGAAGCTGTAGGTGATCACTTCCTGATAGCCCTTGTCGTTCAGCAGCGTTTTCACGCGCTTGAGCGACAGATCCGCTTCACGGTGTTGCCCCATAACCAGACCGGCCTGAACCGGCGCATCCGGAATATTGTTGTAGCCGTACAGACGGGCGACTTCTTCCACCAGGTCTTCTTCGATGGCCATATCAAAACGCCAGCCTGGTGCCACTGCCTGCCATTCGTCCTGGCCTTCAGTGACTTCGCAACCCAGACGCTTGAGGATATCGGTCACCAGTTCATCGGCAATATGATGACCAATCAGGCGATCCAGTTTGCTGCGACGCAGGCGGATAGTCGCCCGTTGCGGCAACGTAGCTTCATTGGTGACATCGATAATCGGACCGGCTTCGCCACCACAGATGTCGAGCAGCAAACGGGTTGCGCGCTCCAGCGCTTTATACTGCAACTGCGGATCGACACCACGCTCGTAGCGGTGAGAAGCATCGGTGTGCAGACCATGACGACGGGCGCGGCCAGTAATTGACAGCGGGCTGAAGAACGCACATTCGAACAGTACGTTGCGGGTATCATCGTTGACGCCTGAATGTTCGCCGCCGAAGATACCGCCCATTGCCAGGGCTTTGTTGTGGTCGGCGATAACCAGGGTATCAGCCTGCAATTTCGCTTCGCTGCCGTCCAGCAGCACCAGGGTTTCCCCTTCTTGCGCCATACGCACAACGATACCGCCTTCAATACGGTCTTTGTCGAAGGCATGCATTGGCTGGCCCAGTTCGAGCAGCACATAGTTGGTGACATCAACCACTGCGTCGATAGAACGAATTCCACAACGGCGCAGCTTCTCTTTCATCCACAGTGGCGTGGGCGCTTTAACATTGATGCCGTTCACAACACGGCCCAGGTAGCGTGGGCAGGCGTCTGTCGCTTCCACACGGATAGGCAGCGTGTCGCTGATAGTCGCGGCAACAGGGGCAAAGGCAGGCTCATTCAGCGGCGCTTTGTTCAGTGCGGCCACATCACGGGCAATACCAATGATGCCTAAGCAATCAGCACGGTTCGGGGTAACACTGATTTCAATGGTATTATCGTCAAGCTGCAGATACTTACGAATATCGGTACCAATCGGCGCATCTGCGGGCAGTTCGATAATGCCGCTATGATCGTCGGAAATACCCAGCTCGGAGAAGGAGCACAGCATCCCTTCTGACGGCTCGCCACGCAGTTTTGCTGCTTTGATTTTAAAATCGCCCGGTAACAGCGCGCCAACCGTCGCAACCGCCACCTTCAGCCCCTGACGGCAGTTTGGCGCGCCGCAGACGATATCAAGCAGACGATCGCCGCCCACATTGACTTTCGTCACCCGAAGTTTGTCTGCGTTCGGATGTTGCCCACATTCGACAACCTCCCCGACGACCACGCCATTAAAAGCGCCAGCTACCGGCTCAACGCCGTCAACTTCCAGCCCGGCCATGGTGATTTGTTCGGACAACGCTTCGCTGTCGATTGCCGGGTTTACCCATTCGCGTAACCACAGTTCACTAAATTTCATTGTTCTGTCCTGCCCTTATTTAAACTGTTTCAGGAAACGCAAATCGTTTTCGAAGAATGCACGCAAATCGGTCACGCCGTAACGCAGCATGGTCAGACGCTCCATCCCCATGCCAAATGCGAAGCCCGAGTAAACTTCCGGGTCAATGCCAACGTTACGCAGTACGTTCGGGTGTACCATCCCGCAGCCCAGCACTTCGAGCCACTTACCGTTTTTCCCCATCACATCCACTTCAGCGGAAGGTTCGGTAAACGGGAAATAGGAAGGACGGAAACGGATCTGCAAATCTTCTTCAAAGAAGTTGCTCAGGAAATCGTGCAGAGTGCCCTTCAGATTGGTAAAGCTGATGTTGGTATCAACAATCAGGCCTTCCATCTGGTGGAACATTGGGGTGTGAGTCTGATCGTAATCATTACGATACACACGGCCCGGGGCAATGATCCGAATCGGCGGCTGCTTATCTTTCATGGTGCGGATCTGTACGCCAGAAGTCTGGGTACGTAACAGACGGGTGGCGTCAAACCAGAAGGTATCGTGGTCAGCGCGTGCCGGGTGATGGCCAGGAATGTTCAGGGCATCGAAGTTGTGGTAGTCATCTTCAATTTCCGGGCCGGTGGCTACGGTGAAGCCAAGCTCACCGAAGAAATGTTCGATACGGTCAATGGTGCGGGTGACCGGGTGCAAACCACCGTTTTCGATACGGCGGCCCGGCAGGGAAACGTCAATGGTCTCGGCAGCCAGACGAGCATTCAGCGCGGCGTTCTCTAAATCATTTTTACGCGCATTTAATGCCTGCTGAACCTGCTCTTTTGCTTCGTTAATGACGGCCCCGGCAGCCGGGCGCTCTTCTGGCGGCAGCTCACGCAGGGTGGTCATCTGAAGGGTCAGATGCCCTTTCTTACCCAGATATTCAACGCGTACGTTATCCAACGCAGCAACATCTGAGGCATCATTAATGGCTGCCCTTGCACTGGCAACCAGCTCTGCGAGATGTGACATAATTTTCCTCGTTATGTCCTTTTTATGGGACTTTTTTACTTAAAATTCAGACACAAAAAAAGCCTCCAGTTGGAGGCTTTTGGCGTTAATTTTCCGTTTCTTCTCTCACGCACTAGCCTCCCGGTATCAGGTGCTAAAGTAAAAAAAGAAGCGGAAAATAGCAGCATTCATGCTTGCGTTACCTTGTGTGGGAAAAAAACCGAACCGCCTTATTGAAAAGGCTTACCGGGTAAATGTCAATGTAATGATGGCATTGAAACGAAAAAGAGGGAGACAAGCTCCCTCTTTTCAACTGGCTTATGCCAGTGCTGCTTTCGCTTTTTCGACCAGAGCGGTAAACGCTACTTTGTCGAATACTGCGATATCAGCCAGGATCTTACGGTCGATTTCAACAGAGGCTT
The DNA here is from genome assembly GCF_965644225.1 of Phytobacter sp. V91. Taxonomy (NCBI): domain Bacteria; kingdom Pseudomonadati; phylum Pseudomonadota; class Gammaproteobacteria; order Enterobacterales; family Enterobacteriaceae; genus Phytobacter; species Phytobacter sp. V91. The sequence goes on from NZ_CBFFRJ010000046.1 coordinate 30,947, forward strand.
TTTTCAGGCCATTGATGAATTTGCTGTAAGAAATACCGTTCTGACGTGCTGCTGCGTTGATACGCGCAATCCACAGTTGACGGAACTGACGCTTTTTCTGACGACGGTCACGATAAGCGTACTGACCTGCTTTGATAACAGCCTGGAAGGCAACGCGGTATACGCGTGAACGCGCACCGTAGTAGCCTTTAGCTTGTTTCAAAATTTTCTTGTGACGTGCACGGGCAACTACACCACGTTTTACGCGAGCCATATGTGCTCTCCTGTATCTATTCTAATTAAAAAGTTAAAAAACGTTAACGGCTTATGCGTACGGCAGGCACGCGATTACCAGACCCAGATCGCCTTTAGAAACAAGGCCTTTTGGACGCAGGTGACGTTTACGCTTAGTAGATTTTTTGGTCAGAATATGACGCAGGTTTGCGTGCTTACGCTTAAATCCACCACCACCGGTTTTTTTGAAGCGCTTAGCAGCACCGCGTACGGTCTTAATTTTTGGCATTTTAATAACTTCCACTTCGCATTGTTAATAAACGAAACAAAGGCGAACAAAACCTGCGAAGCCCTGAGGCTCCACAGATATTGTTACTTGAAGGCCTTACTGTTTCTTCTTAGGAGCGAGCACCATGATCATCTGGCGGCCTTCGATCTTCGTAGGGAAGGATTCGACCACTGCCAGTTCACTCAGATCGTCACGGACGCGATTAAGCACTTCCATACCGATCTGCTGGTGAGCCATTTCACGACCGCGGAAACGCAGCGTGATTTTAGCTTTATCACCCTCTTCCAGAAAGCGTACCAGGCTGCGGAGTTTTACCTGGTAGTCGCCATCGTCGGTGCCAGGTCGGAATTTGATTTCCTTGACCTGAATAACTTTTTGCTTTTTCTTCTGTTCCTTAGAAGACTTGCTCTTTTCATAGAGGAATTTGCCGTAATCCATAATACGACAAACCGGCGGCTCGGCGTTAGGGCTGATTTCGACTAAGTCTACTCCGGATTCTTCAGCTTTTTCCAGAGCTTCTCTCAGACTTACAATACCAAGCTGCTCGCCTTCCAGACCTGTTAAGCGAACTTCTTGCGCGCGAATTTCGCTATTAATACGATTCGGGCGCGCCGTTTGAACTCGTTTTCCGCCTTTAATACCTTATTCCTCCAGTTGTTGAAGACTGCGGCTGCGAATCTCTTGTTGCAGCTTCTCAATCACTTCACTTACGTCCAGGCTGCCCAGGTCTTTACCACGGCGGGTGCGAACGGCAACTTTGCCTGCTTCCACCTCTTTATCACCACAGACCAACATGTACGGGACACGACGTAAAGTGTGCTCGCGGATTTTAAAGCCAATCTTCTCGTTTCTCAAGTCCGCTTTTACACGAATGCCCGCATTTTGTAATTTCCGGGTCAATTCGTTGACATATTCAGCCTGAGAATCAGTGATATTCATGACCACAACCTGAACCGGCGCCAGCCAGGTCGGGAAGAAGCCTGCGAACTCTTCGGTCAGGATGCCAATAAAGCGCTCCAGTGAACCGAGAATCGCGCGGTGAATCATCACCGGTACCTGACGTTCATTGCTTTCACCAACATAGGAAGCATTTAAGCGAGCAGGTAACGAGAAGTCGAGCTGTACAGTACCGCACTGCCATGCACGATCGAGACAGTCATATAAAGTAAACTCAATTTTCGGACCGTAGAACGCGCCTTCACCCAATTGATACTCAAACGGGATTTGGTTTTCTTCCAGCGCGACCGCCAGATCCGCCTCAGCACGATCCCACATTTCGTCGCTGCCAATACGCTTTTCAGGACGAGTGGAAAGTTTGACAACGATCTTTTCGAAGCCAAAGGTGCTGTACATATCATAGACCAGGCGAATGCAAGCGTTAACTTCATCACGAACCTGTTCTTCGGTACAAAAGATGTGCGCATCATCCTGGGTAAAGCCACGAACACGCATCAGGCCGTGCAATGCGCCTGACGGCTCATTACGGTGACAGCTACCGAACTCTGCCATACGTAACGGCAGATCGCGGTAAGACTTCAGGCCCTGGTTGAAGATCTGCACATGCCCTGGGCAGTTCATTGGCTTGATGCAGTACTCACGGTTTTCAGACGATGTGGTAAACATCGCATCTTTATAGTTGTCCCAGTGCCCGGTTTTCTCCCACAGCACACGGTCCATCATGAACGGGCCCTTCACTTCCTGGTACTGATACTCTTTCAGTTTGGAACGAACGAAGGTTTCCAGTTCACGGAAAATAGTCCAGCCATCGTTATGCCAGAACACCATACCCGGCGCTTCTTCCTGCATATGGTACAGGTCAAGTTGCTTACCAATTTTACGGTGATCGCGTTTCGCTGCTTCTTCCAGACGCAGCAAATAGGCATTCAGCGCTTTTTTGTCGGCCCATGCGGTACCGTAAATACGCTGCAACATCTTATTGTTGCTGTCGCCACGCCAGTAAGCACCGGCAGTTTTCATCAGTTTGAAGTGGTGACAGAAACGCATGTTCGGCACGTGCGGACCGCGGCACATGTCGATATATTCTTCATGGTGATACAAGCCCGGCTTGTCATCGTGAGCAATATTTTCGTCAAGGATGGAAACTTTATAGCTCTCACCACGTTTGACAAAGGCCTCACGCGCTTCGTGCCAGCTTACTTTCTTCTTAATTACATCGTAGTTTTTCTCGGCGAGCTCGTGCATGCGTTTTTCGAGCGCGTCGATGTCTTCCTGGGTCAGGGTGTGGTCGAGGTCAACGTCATAGTAAAAGCCGTTATCAATAACCGGACCGATAGCCATTTTTGTATTTGGCCACAGTTGCTTGATGGCATGGCCTAACAGGTGTGCGCAGGAGTGACGGATGATTTCCAGGCCGTCTTCATCTTTTGCAGTGATGAGCGACAGGGTCGCATCCTGCTCAATGACATCGGATGCATCAACCAGGTCACCGTTTACGCGCCCCGCAATGGTGGCTTTCGCAAGGCCTGGACCAATGTCCAGGGCAACATCCATCGGGCTCACAGCATGATCGAAATGGCGTTGACTGCCATCAGGAAGAGTAATTACTGGCATTTCATATCCTTAATTCGCAGTGGTGACCCACACGTAAGATCACATACGAAGTAAATATTCGTGTGTTTACAATCAATTACGTCACCATCTAACCAACAATTGCTAAATTGGCGCGTAATAGTTCACGCAAATGCACGCCCTGAGGGCCTTTTTTACATTTGGTCGGGGGATGGTAACACTATTAAAAGCGGGAGTGCACCACTCAGTGAGATATTGGTTCAATTCATTTTTTTCAAACAGATCAAAAAAATCAGGCGTCGTAACCCAGTGCTTTAATCACTTCCGCCATCGCCTGGCGCGTCAGCTCAGCACGCTGTACCTTCTGATTCGCCAGCATGGTGCGAACCATCCCGGCGATGACAATATGTTTGGGCTCCTGACCTAAATCGCGCATCTCCAGCACAACCTTGCCAACCACCCGGCACATCTCTTCATATAACTCAGCATCTTTGCTTTTACCCATTCACTCCCCCTGCTGTCGGTTGGCTATTTTTCGTAGGTTGCCGTTTTTATGTGCATCTTTAATAATGCCAAATGACAGGACAACATATTCTTTACTATAAGGAAATTACGATGCCATTTACACAGAAAGAACGGGATGCGCTGCTCAGTTGCAAAGGTGTTGGCCCGAAAGTGGTTGAGCGACTGGAGCAGATGGGGTTCAATTCACTGGCGCAGTTACGTCAGGCAACTGTCGAGGATATTGTCGCTCAGGGGGCGGCACTTGTCGGCTCGACCTGCTGGAAGAACAGTCCGCAGGCAAAAGCGGCGATTCGCAATGTGATTACACTCGCTCAGGCACAACCGGGAAATGAAGAATAGAGGGCCGGAAGAACCGGCCCACGGCAATTACATTTTGTAGCCGAGTGTCACAGTGGTTCTGCGATCGGTATGTTCAGGCGCCGTTGACGGTGGAGAGGAGTTCCAGGTCAGGTTATACGCAACCTTCAGGCCAAAATGATCGTTGATAGCCACGTCCAGCGCGGTCTCAGAGTTTACGGTAGTGTCATCAGAACCGAACACCGAAACACCCTGGGTAAATTTCGCGTTATCGGTCATCTGCCAGGCGTAAGTTCCTGAAGCATAACCCAGGCCCTGAGTTTCAGTATCGCCATCGGTATACTCGTCATAACGCACACCAGGACCGAATTCAAAGCGGAAGCTATGCACCGGGCCGTTGAGGAACTGACGACCGTAACCGGCAGTCACCACGTCACGCTGATGGTAACCATTGTAACGATCCGTCAACCAGCTCGCCTGACCAAAGATGTAGTCATAATCAGTCAGATTATAACGGCTACGCCCGCCAGCCGAATATTTCTCTGAAGAGCGTTCATCGTTGGCGGAAGTGTTGCTGGCGTTACCCCACAGAGACCATGCGGTCGTGGATCCGTACCATGTCAGCGTAGAGTCGGCAGTTAAAGAAGAACTTTTGGTGTTTCCAGACTGGGCCAGGTAGCCCCCGTTCAGATTGCCTTCGAACGGTTTTTTAGCACTTGATGGGTCATCCATGACAGTAAATACGGTGTTATCTGCGGCAGCATTCATGGACGCAAGCACGCCTCCCGCAAGAAGAACCAGCGCGGGAACTGTCTTTAAAAGCTTCATTTGGTGTCTCTAAAAATTCATTACAAGGTTAAGCGCTATTTCGCGGGGACTAATGTTAATACTATCCGCTGATAAAGACGATGAAATTTAGCCTTATTCTTAAGCTTTCCGGGTTGCCTCTTTCTGAGAAAGACGCACCCGGCTAAAATAAGTCTGCAAAAAGTCTTTATGCAAGTCGTCATTTATAAAAAGTTAAATATTAATTAAGTCCGGTAAACCCCCGGCTTTGCCGGGGGACTCCGAAAGGTTTGACCTTTAAGTCAGTCGCGCGAA
>NZ_CBFFRJ010000047.1:0-35206 GCF_965644225.1 Phytobacter sp. V91
TACAGCTCAGCTAAGGTAAGGCTAATACAGATAAGGACTCCACTGAACCCCACCGATTAAATCGCACCTTCCCTAACGAGTCTGTATAAGGTTCCAGCCGCATCAACAGCATCCTTCGGTGGTAACTCAAGATCAGTTGGGAAAAAGTCGGGCCAACCATCTTTTTTTTCGTTCTTAGTCTCTTGTTTCTTTAACATATTAGTAACGGTCGGTAGATTTTACAGATTGCTACATTTACCCTCAAATTGGCCGTTAAATCAAGAACACATCTCACAAGTATTGACCGTTTAGAAGGGTATGGTGCGAAAAGAAGATTGAAAACCCAACTGTTGACATGTAACACCCCCGACTGTGCGTTACTTACTGGTGCATTTCATGCAATCCCCTTTCTCAACGGCATCACGTTATAGCCTTCACCTCTTTCTAAAGAAACCAGCAAGTCAGCCCACAACTCCAATGCCTGCTTCCTCTCATCAAAATACTGATAACGGTTGTATATCCCCTCAACACCTTTGATTCTGTGATTCAGACAACGCTCTGCAACTACCGGATCAATCCCTAATGCCGCCAGATGCGATCGAGCGGTACGTCGAAAATCATGAATAGTAAAATTAGGTACGTCGGGGAGGTTACCCTTCACCTTGCTCAATGCTACAGGGAGCGTGCTTTCCTGAATGTGAGGAATCATCCGGTGCTGCATCTTTCTTGCTGGAAGCACCCACTGGCTATTGCAAGACATTTGATGCAGTTCTTTTAGCCATTCAAGAGCTACTGCCGGGATAGGTATATCAATCGCATCGCCATTCTTAACCCGCTCTGCGGGTAAGCGCCAAACTGATTCATTAAAATCGAACTCTTCCCAACGTGCGCCGCAAAGCTCCATCTTGCGGCAGCAGAACACCAGCAGAAGTTTCATTGTCAGTTCGTTTTGACGTGAGAAACCTTTTGTCATTGGCATTGCCTGTAAGAATCGCGCAAGCTCTTCTCGGCTTAGCCAGCGTTCCCTGCTTTTTTCCTGCCCACCCGCATCATCAATTTCAAAAGCACCAGTAGGATTCGTTTCTAGCATATGCCGTCTTATCCCGTAATCGAAGATACGACGGGTCCACCTGAGCACATCATTAGCAACTGTTGGTGCGCCACGCTGGACGATTTTTTGCAGCATGTCATCAATATGCTTGGGTTTAACATCTTCGATTCTGAGTCGACCAATTGCCGGATTAATGTCTTTATCTATGCGACGGCGTAGGATGTCTGGATGCTTCCACCGATTGAGAATCTGGCGTTCAAAATATTCAGCTGCAAGTTCTGAAACACGTAGCGCGTGCTTTTCATCCTCCATTTTCCTCAGCGCTTCAGCTTTGCGTTCTTGCTTTTCCCCGGCAACGTCATAACCCAATGCAACCCGTGCTGACTGTTCTTTAGCTTTTGCTCGTGCTTTAGCGAGTGACAACTCGGTGTACGTGCCTATGACCAGTGATCGCTGTTTGCCTGCAAAACGATAACGCAAACGCCAAAAGGGTACCGAGTAATTTTCTGGGAAGCATAAATACAGCCCACCCCCATCAGAGCGACCAGCAAAATGCTCACCCGATTTTATCCATGCTCTGATTTGTAGGTCTGTCAGTTTTGCCATGCTTGTCTTTTCTCATTGCTGTGTACATAAACTGCGTGTCATAAAAGCCAGTATGTACACGTCTATGTACATACGAAACACGCGCTCTAGTGATACGATATGAGACTATATAAAACAAAAAAGACCATGATTTACAATGGTCTTTTTATCCTGACGAGACTTAGTGAGACAACGCGAGATCGCGTGAAACACTACTCGATGTTCTGGATCTGCTCGCGCATCTGCTCAATCAACACTTTCAGCTCGATGGCGGAGTTAGTGATATCGGCATTGATCGATTTCGAAGCCAGGGTGTTCGACTCGCGGTTAAACTCCTGCATCATAAAGTCGAGGCGACGGCCTACCGCTTCTTTCTTCTTCAGGATGTTATAAGTCTCTTTAACGTGCGCATCCAGGCGATCCAGCTCTTCCGCCACATCAATGCGCTGCGCCATCAGCACCAGCTCTTGCTCAAGGCGATTATTTTCAAGCTGCACCTGCGCATCTTCTAGTTTCGCTACCAGGCGATCGCGCTGCCACTGGAGAATCTCCGGCATCTGAGCGCGCACGTTTTTCACTTCGGTGCTCACGCCTTCAAGACGCTGTTCAATCAGCGCTTTCAGCGCCTGGCCTTCGGTTTCGCGGGCAAGGATAAAGTCATCCAGGGCGCCATCAAGCGCGGCGAGGATTTCGGCAGTAATGGCGTCCAGATCCTGCTCCTGAGCGGCCATTACCCCAGGCCAGCGCAGAATATCAACCGGATTGATTTCGCCTTCATCACTCTGCAATTTGACCCAGTTGGCCGCTGAAACCAGCTGTTTTGCCAGCTTCTCGTTAAGGATCAGCTCGCCCTGGGCGCTGGCATCGGGTTCAAAACGCAGGTTACATTCGACTTTGCCACGGGTCAGACGCGCGCGGATGCGTTCACGAACTACCGGCTCAAGGCTACGAAACTGCTCAGGCATGCGAAAATAGGTTTCCAGATAACGCTGGTTAACCGAGCGAAGTTCCCAGGAGGCGGAGCCCCAGCTACCCTTGATTTCACGCCGGGCGTAGGCGGTCATACTGCGGATCATAGACATTCCCGTGTTTTAAGGAGAGATGCGAGGATTATAGCTTTCATGGGCTTGTCAGGATAGGAATAACCTCGGTAAGCCAGTATAATGCGCGCCACATTCGTAACAGCCGGAGAAATCATCATGCGTCCATCAGGTCGTAGCATCACTCAGGTGCGTCCCGTCACGCTGACCCGTAACTACACAAAACACGCTGAAGGTTCCGTGCTGGTTGAATTTGGTGATACCAAAGTCCTGTGTACCGCAACCCTCGAAGAGGGCGTACCGCGCTTTCTGAAGGGCCAGGGCAAAGGCTGGATCACCGCTGAATATGGCATGTTGCCGCGTTCTACCCATACCCGTAACGCCCGCGAAGCCGCCAAAGGCAAGCAGGGTGGCCGCACCATGGAAATCCAGCGTCTTATCGCACGTGCATTGCGCGCTGCGGTCGATTTGAACGCGCTGGGTGAATACACCATTACGCTGGACTGCGACGTAATCCAGGCTGATGGCGGCACCCGCACAGCCTCAATTACCGGTGCCTGTGTGGCGCTGGCCGATGCGCTGAACGCGCTGGTTCGCGCAGGTAAACTGAAAGCCAACCCGATGAAAGGGCTGGTGGCTGCGGTTTCCGTCGGCATCGTTAACGGTGAAGCGGTGTGTGACCTTGAGTATGTCGAAGACTCTGCGGCAGAAACCGACATGAACGTGGTGATGACCGAAGACGGTCGTATCATCGAAGTGCAGGGCACCGCCGAGGGCGAGCCGTTTACCCATGAAGAACTTCTGACCCTGCTGGCGCTGGCCCGAGGGGGGATCGAATCTATTATTTCAACGCAGAAGGCGGCGTTGGAAAACTAGTTTTTAAGGCGACTGAGAAGTCGCCTTTTTTTCGTCTATTGAAAAGTAAGAACCTGGTTGAACAGGTTTGAAAAAGAGGAGCGAATCCATGAAACAGTATCAGCGCCAGTTTATTGAGTTTGCGCTTAACAAGCAGGTACTTAAGTTTGGCGAATTCACGCTGAAATCCGGGCGTAAGAGTCCCTATTTCTTCAATGCCGGGCTGTTTAATACCGGGCGCGATCTGGCGTTGCTGGGCCGTTTTTATGCCGAAGCGCTGGTGGATTCCGCAATTGATTTCGACCTGTTGTTTGGCCCGGCCTACAAAGGCATTCCGATTGCGACCACTACCGCAGTGGCGCTGGCTGAACACCATGAGCGCGATGTGCCTTACTGCTTTAACCGCAAAGAAGCCAAAACCCACGGCGAAGGCGGCAACCTGGTGGGCAGCGCGTTGCAGGGCCGTGTGATGCTGGTCGATGACGTGATTACCGCCGGTACCGCGATCCGTGAATCCATGGAGATTATTCAGGCGAATGGCGCAAGCCTTGCCGGGGTCCTGATTTCTCTCGATCGTCAGGAGCGTGGACGCGCGGATATCTCAGCTATTCAGGAAGTTGAGCGTGATTACGGCTGTAAGGTGATTTCCATCATCACGTTGAAAGATTTGATTGCGTATCTGGAAGAGAAACCAGAAATGGCCGCTCACCTGGCCTCCGTACGCGCTTATCGCGAAGAGTACGGCGTGTAGCAGTATGATGTGCCCGGTAGCGCTTACCGGGCACAAATCCGGGTTTACACCAGCTTCGCCCCTTGGATATTCACGTACAGCGAATAGACTGAGGTGCTGGAGGCCATAAACAGGCGATTGCCTTTTTCGCCGCCAAAACAGAGATTTGCACATCGTTCAGGGAGCTGGATTGTGCCAATGTGTTTGCCCTGAGTGTTGAACACGCGCACGCCGTCCAGTTCTTCCGTACCCTGCCCCCAGCCGCACCACAGATTGCCATCGCTATCACAGGCGATACCGTCCGCCGTGCCGTTGCCGCAATCAATATGCACCCGCTTGTTTTTCAGCGTGTTATCGACGACATCCCAGGCCAGTATTAAGCGATTAGGTTTGGCGCGACTTTCCACAACGTAGAGTATTTTCTCATCGGGCGAAAAGCAGAGTCCGTTCGGTCCATTCACATCGCCCAGAACCACGGTGAGTTTGCGGGTCTCGGGATCGAGCCGGTAGACGTTTTGCGGCAGTTCCGGCGTGGCTTTGTGGCCCTCATAGAACCCGGAGATGCCAAAGGGCGGGTCGGTAAACCAGATGGAACCATCAGATTTGACGACGATATCATTGGGGGAATTCAGCGGCTTGCCGTCAAAGCTGTCTGCCAGCACGGTGATGGAGCCATCGTATTCGGTACGGGTGATCCGTCGGGTGTCATGTTCGCAACTGATCAGACGCCCCTGGCGGTCGCGTGCATGACCATTGCTGTAGTTCGCCGGATGGCGGAAGACGCTGGTTTGTCCGCTCAGTTCATCCCAACGCATAATGGCATCGTTAGGGATGTCACTCCATAACAGCATGCGCATATCGCCAAACCAGACCGGACCTTCAGCCCAGCGATAGCCTGTCGCAATTTGTTCGACTTTTGCGCTGGAGAGCATATAGGGTTTAAAGCTGTCATCCACCGCAATAATGCGCGGATCCGGGTAGCGTGCGGACGATGTCCAGGCCGCAAAGCTTTTTTGGCTCAGTAGCAGAGATGCGGTTGCGATACCGCTCAGTTTTAACAAATCTCTTCTCGAAGTTGCCATTAAACGTCTCCATGTCTGTAGGGGATTTCTCTGTTTATTTTTATGAGGAAGAAAGGTTGTTCCGCAGACAGGTTAAAAGATGTCCAGTAACGGAACATCTGGCAACTTAACGAATCAGATTGGGCTTTTACACATAGTGATGTGAAGTCATGCAGCCTTTTCAGACTGCATATACCCGTCATACTTCAAGCTGCTTCTTTGTTGGCTTCACTTAGCCACCCCAATCACATAGTTATCTATGCTCATGGGGATGTCTTCGCTTGCCGCCGCGATGCAACTTGAATTATTTAGGGTATAACAAGGTGAAATGAAATAATGCAGCCTTTTCAGACTGCATAAAAGGAGAAGAGGTTATTGCAGTTGTGCCGCCAGCAGCGGCCAGCGGGCTTCAAATTCATCGGTCGGGCTGTATTTAAACTCGCTGCGGACAAAGCGCGACAACATCCCCTCACAAAACGACAATAACTGGCTGGCCAGTAAGGTTTCATCGGTAATGTAGCCTTCGCCCTCGCGCATCTTCTTTTCGCGCAGAACCTGACGAATCTGTGACTCTATGCGCTCGAAAAGCTGGTTGATGCGCCCTTGCAGGCGGTCCTGTTCAAACATCAGCGCATGACCAGTAAGAATACGGGTCAGCCCCGGATTACGTTCCCCGAATCCCAGAATCAATTGCACTATCAGACGCAGGCGCGCGGTAGTGTCTTTTTCATCTTTCATAATCAGGTTAATGCGCGTTATCAGGCTATCTTCAATAAACTCGATAAGGCTATCAAACATGCGCGTTTTGCTGGGAAAATGCCGGTACAAAGCCGCTTCTGAGACGCCAACAGACGCCGCCAGTTTCGCTGTTGTAATGCGCTGACTTCCATCACTGGATTCAAGCATCAGCGCCAGAGACTGAAGTATTTCTTCGCGACGATTCCTTTTCGCAGTTTGTTTTTCTGCCATGTTAGAGAATACCCCTGAAATAAGCTTTTATACCCGTCATACTTCAAGCTGCCTGTGCGTTGGCTTTACTCGCTCACCCCTGTCACTTACTCCAGTAAGCTCCCGGGGACCCGCTGCGTTGCCGCCTTCATGCAACTCGAATTATTTTGGGTATATCAGGCGAACATCCACGCGACGGCCGCACTCCAGAGCGTGCGGAAATGTTATGCCGTTATGTCGTCGCGGGATGCGTTAAATGGGCTGCTTATTTACGCCCGGAGTGACCAAAGCCACCTTCGCCACGGTCGGTGGCGTCAAACTCTTCAACCAGATTAAATTCTGCCTGAACCACCGGCACAAACACCATCTGGGCGATTCGCTCGCCTGGCTCAATGGTGAAGCTTACCTGGCCACGGTTCCATACGGATACCATCAACTGGCCCTGATAGTCGGAATCAATCAGACCGACCAGGTTGCCCAATACGATGCCATGCTTATGGCCCAGACCAGAGCGCGGGAGGATCACCGCCGCAAGCGTTGGGTCGGCAATATGAATCGCCAGCCCGGTCGGCAACAGGGTGGTCGCGCCAGGAGCCAGCTCTACGGCGTCATCAAGACAGGCGCGCAGGTCAAGGCCGGCGGAACCGGCGGTGGCGTAGGTCGGTAATGGAAATTGCTTACCAACACGCGGGTCCAGAATTTTAACGTCGATTTTTTTCATCATAACGGGTAACGATCTCGTCCAGTAATAAGTGGCCTAACTGTTCCTTGCTCTTTAGCGGTAAATGCTTATCGCCATCCTGCCAGAAAAGATGCAAAGCGTTATTGTCGCTGTTAAATCCTTGATTATCTTTAGATACATCATTAGCACAGATCATATCAAGGTTTTTACGAACACGTTTTTGCCGGGCATATTCTTCCACATTATTTGTTTCCGCGGCAAACCCAACGAGATAGGGGCGATGCCCGGTCAAATTGGCAACACCGGCGACAATATCCGGGTTTTTGACCATTTTTATTGTTAATTCATCGCCTTGCTTCTTAATTTTTTCTTGCGCAATTGCGGCGGCACGATAATCAGCAACTGCAGCACAGCCAATAAAAATGTGCTGCTGCTGAGCCTGGCTTTGCACGGCGGCTTCCATTTCCAGCGCGGTAGTCACATCAATGCGTTGCACGCCAGCCGGGGTTGCTAATGACACCGGTCCCGTCACCAGTGTGACGTTAGCGCCACGGCTCGCGGCAGCGGCGGCAATGGCAAAGCCCATTTTACCGGAGCTTTGATTGGTGATGTAGCGCACGGGATCCAGGGGTTCACGTGTCGGACCCGCGGTAATCATGATGTTGAGATGTTGCAGGTCGGTGACAGGTGAAAAGTGCGCTGCGGCCATATCCACGATTGTTAAAGGGTCGAGCATGCGGCCTGGACCGATATCGCCACACGCCTGACTGCCGCTGTCCGGACCCCAGATCAGCAGGTCGCGGGAGGCGAGTACCTGCAAATTGTGTTGGGTGGCGGCTGCGCGATACATCTGCTGATTCATGGCAGGCACGACGGCGACCGGAGAGGGCGTGGCCAGGCAAATCGTCGACACCAGGTCGTTGGCCATTCCGGCGGCGATACGGGCAATCAGGTCGGCGGTTGCCGGGGCGAGGATAACCAGATCGGCCCATTTTCCAAGCTCAATATGGCCCATTGCCGCTTCAGCAGCCGGGTCGAGCAGGCTATCGGATACCGGATAACCGGAGACGGCCTGTAAACTCAGGGGAGTAATAAAGGCTTTCGCTCCCTCGGTCATAGCCACCCGGACATCGGCCCCGCGATCGCGCAGACGACGCACCAGCTCCGGCGCTTTATATGCCGCGATACCGCCGCTCACGCCGAGGACGATTTTTTTACCCGCCAGATTCATCATGATTCTTTCCTGTTGGATCTCACCAGAAGGCCGGCATTTTATCACAATCCTGGGGTTGTCGTGTTTTTGCCCGTTGTGCCTTTTGCGAGGAGCCACGCAAGTGCACGCTTGCGCTGTCGAGGCGGCATTATGTCTGTGGCAGCATGGGATTTAAAAGGGAGATATCGATATGGAAACCTTATATTTACCTGAACTGCCCAGAGAAAAAATGATGAATTCCGGCGTGGAGTCGCTAACGGATGAGGAGTTGCTGGCGCTATTTTTACGCACCGGCGTGCGGGGTAAATCGATGTTAACGCTATCAAGGGATCTGCTGGCGCACTTTGGTTCGCTTTACGCATTGCTGTCGGCGGATTACGGCGAATTCAGGTATGTGAACGGTATTGGGGTGGCAAAATTTGCCCAGCTCAAAGGTATTGCCGAGCTGGCAAGGCGTTATTACAGCGTGAAGATGATGGAAGAGCACGCGCTGTTAAGCCCCGAAATGACGCGAGAATTTTTACAAAGCCAGCTGACCGGCGAAAAACGTGAAATTTTTATAGTGATCTTTCTCGACAACCAGCATCGGGTACTGAAACACAGCCGCCTGTTTACTGGCACAATTGACCAGGTTGAGGTTCATCCACGGGAAATTGTGCGTGAAGCGATAAAAATAAACGCCGCAGCCGTGATCCTTGCACATAATCATCCTTCGGGTAGCGCAGAGCCCAGCAAAGCGGATAGAATCATCACCGAAAAGGTGGTGAAGTGCTGTCAGTTTATGGATATTCGTGTGCTCGATCATCTGGTGATTGGCCGTGGAGAGTATGTTTCGTTCGCAGAACGTGGCTGGATTTAGAGCTCTTTGCGCGATCCATCGGGATCTTTGTCTGTTCGGGACTTGAGCACATCGCCGACTCAGCGTATACTACGCCACCTTTGAGAATCTCGGGTTTGGCAATTGGGCCTGGCTACACGAGTTCGCTTAGAACCGTCAGACCAGGCTGTGAAAGCCTGACGAGGCGCCAATACCCCATACGAAGCTCGAGCTAATTTGATTTTTGGAGAATAGACATGTCCCGAGTCTGCCAAGTTACTGGCAAGCGTCCGGTGACCGGTAACAACCGTTCCCACGCACTGAACGCGACTAAACGCCGTTTCCTGCCTAACCTGCACTCTCACCGTTTCTGGGTTGAGAGCGAAAAGCGTTTTGTCACCCTGCGTGTATCTGCTAAAGGTATGCGTGTAATCGATAAGAAAGGCATCGAAACAGTTCTGTCTGAACTGCGTGCCCGTGGCGAAAAGTACTAAGTACTTAGAGGAAATAAATCATGGCTAAAGGTATTCGTGAGAAAATCAAGCTGGTTTCTTCTGCTGGTACTGGTCACTTCTATACCACCACGAAGAACAAACGTACTAAGCCGGAAAAACTGGAACTGAAAAAGTTCGATCCAGTTGTCCGTCAGCACGTTCTTTACAAAGAAGCAAAAATTAAATAATTTTGGCTTTCTTTGTACGAAAACCTCGCTTCGGCGGGGTTTTTTGCGTTTTGCCCTTCGTATTTTGAGCCGCAGGTGCGTTGGCTGCGTGCGCTTACCCAGGTCACTTCTTGCCGCCTTCCTGTGGTTCAAACTACATTGGGCAAATAAGGAGAAATAAACATGCCAGAATTACCCGAGGTAGAAACCAGCCGCCGTGGCATTGAGCCGCACCTGGTGGGTGCCACCATCCTTTATGCGATTGTCCGCAATGGCCGCCTGCGTTGGCCTGTTTCCGATGAAATCCATCGCCTGAGCGACAAGCCGGTACTCAGCGTGCAGCGTCGTGCGAAATATCTGCTGCTGGAACTGCCGGATGGCTGGATTATTATCCACCTTGGGATGTCGGGCAGCTTACGTATCCTGGCGCAAGAGCAACCGGCTCAAAAGCACGATCACGTCGACCTGGTGATGAGCAATGGCAAAGTCCTGCGCTACACCGACCCGCGCCGCTTTGGCGCCTGGCTGTGGACTAAAGAGCTGGAAGGCCACAATGTGCTGGCTCATCTTGGCCCTGAGCCGCTGAGCGACGCTTTTAACGCCGACTATCTGCAACAAAAATGCGCGAAGAAAAAGACCGCCATTAAACCCTGGCTGATGGACAACAAGCTGGTGGTGGGCGTTGGCAACATTTACGCCAGTGAATCGCTCTTTGCCGCGGGTATTCACCCTGATCGGCTGGCGTCGTCCCTTGCGCGCGCGGAATACGAACTGCTGGTACAGGTGATTAAGGCGGTGTTGCTGCGCTCGATTGAGCAGGGCGGCACAACCCTGAAGGACTTTCTGCAAAGCGATGGGAAACCGGGCTATTTTGCGCAGGAATTGCAGGTCTACGGGCGTAAAGGGGAACCCTGCCGGGCGTGTGGTACGCCAATTATCGCGGCCAAACATGCACAGCGGGCGACGTTTTATTGCCGCCAGTGCCAGCACTAGTTACTTCAGCTTCTCCATCAGCGCCTGATGCACATTGGCTGGCAGGAAGTGGGTGACGTCGCCTGCGTGGCGCGCCACCTCTTTAACCAGCGTGGAGGAGATAAACGACCACTCTTTCGAGGGCATCAGAAACACGCTTTCCAGCTCCGGCATCAGATGGCGATTCATATGCGCCAGCTGCATCTCATATTCAAAATCCGCCACGGCACGTAAGCCGCGAATCAAAATATTGGCCTGCTGGGCGCGGGCGAAATTAGCCATCAGATCGCTAAAGCCCGTCACCGTCACGTTGGGAATATGCCGGGTCGCAGCCTGGGCCAGCGCCACGCGTTCATCCAGCGTGAACATCGGTTTTTTGCTCGGGCTTGCGGCAATCGCCAGCACCACCTGGTCAAACATCACTGCGGCACGGGCGACAATATCAATGTGCCCGTTGGTGATGGGATCAAAGGTTCCGGGATAAATCGCTTTTGTGCTCATCAGTTACGCTTTCTCAGAGTAGCCGTGGTTCAGCGCCCACAATTCGGTGTATTTGTTGAAAGTATACTGCGCATTCACCACCGCTAACAGCCAGCCCTGTTTGCCGTCCAGCACGCCGCCGCGCAGCACCAGGGTTTTGAAAAAAGCCCCCAGCGTATGGGTGAAAATAGCGGTAAGCGAGGTTTTCTTGCCTTTCTGATGGCGCTCGCAGGCCCAGGCAGTAGCGTAATTCAGCTGTTTACGCTGAAAGATGGCGAAATCACGGCAGGTCAGATGCAACAGATCGCCGGTCAGCTCAATCACCTTCGCCCCTCTGGTTTCCAGTGATTCATGCACCAGACTGGCGTTGTACTGATAGAGTTCGCGCGGGTACAGGCGCATTACCCGGTCCGGATACCAGCCGCTGTGGCGCATAAAACGGCCGAGGAAATAGTTGCGCCGGGCGATGCTGTAAACCGCATCCGGCTGCGGGGAGGCCAGGGCTGCACGCAGCGCGCTCGCCAGTTCAGGCGTAACGCGCTCGTCGGTATCAATCATCAGCACATAGTCGCCGGTCGCAAAGCGCTGGGCGCGTTGACGCTGGATACCATAGCCTTGCCAGTCGGTATCAATAAAGACCTTTACGCCTGCTGCGCGGGCCAGTTCTACGGTATTGTCCTCGCTTCCGGCGTCGAGCAGGACAATTTCATCTGCCCATGCTACCGACGCGAGACAATCCGGCAGCAGATCCGCCGCATTTTTGGCGATCATCACCACCGACAGGCGTTGCGACATTAATGGCTCCGTTGTGGCAGATAGGGTTGCAGGAGTTGCAGCAGTCGGCTCAGCGCACCCTGATTCTGGTGCAGGACTTCAACGGCATGGCGACCGCACCACAGACGATAGTCTTCATCCGTCAGCAGGGTGGCGATCTCTTTGGCCATCGAGTCGGCGTCAGTCACGGTGATTAAGCCATCTGCGGCTTGCAGGCGGGCACAGATATCTTTGAAGTTAAAGGTATGTGGTCCCATCAACACCGGCAGAGCATGGGCTGCGGCTTCAAGTGGGTTGTGACCGCCGCGCTCAACGAGGCTGCCCCCGACAAAGGCGATATCCGCAATGCCATAAAGCATCATCAGTTCGCCCATGGTATCGCCAATCACCACCTGGGTGCTGCCGGAGGGGATCTCACCGGAACTGCGGGTGATAAAGCTGAAGTTGCATTTACGCGCCATCTCACAGGCGTCCGGGAAGCGCTCCGGGTGGCGAGGCGCTAGGATCAGCAACAGGTCCGGGAAAGTTTCCAGCAGCTTGCGATGGGCTGCCAGAATAATGGTCTCTTCGCCATCGTGGGTGCTGGTGGCGATCCACACTTTCCGCCGTGGCGCCCACTGCCGACGCAGTGTAATGGCGCGAGCCGCCAGTTCGGGGGTGACGGAAATATCAAATTTGAGGCTGCCGGTGACCGCCAGTTGGCTGCGTTTGAGACCCAGTTGCAGGAAACGATCGCCGTCTTCCTGAGTCTGGGCGGCCATCAGGGTGATTTTACTCAGCAGACGACGCATCAATTTGCCGAGCCTGCCATAGCCTTTTGCGGAGCGCTCCGACAACCGGGCATTGGCAATCACCAATGGAATTTTGCGGGTGTGCAGGGCAGAAATCATATTCGGCCACAGCTCTGTTTCCATCACGATAACCAGTTTTGGCCGCACCGTATCGAGAAAGCGGCGCATGGATCCGGGCAGGTCATAGGGCAGATAGACGTGATGCACATCTTTGCCGAAAGCGGAGAGCGCACGTTCTGAACCCGTTGGCGTCATGGTGGTGACGGTAATGGGAAGCGTGGGATAACGGTGACGTAATGCCCGCACCAGCGGCACCGCCGCCAGGGTTTCGCCCACGGAGACGGAGTGCAGCAAAATACCGTCCGGCTTCACTTTGTTACGACAAAATCCATATCGTTCAGCCCAGCGTTTACGGTAGGCAGGGGCTTTGCGGCTACGCAGCAACAGACGCAACCACACCAGGGGCTGAATTAAGTAAAGCAGAAGGGTATACAACAATTCCAAGCGATAATCCGTCTTTTTAGTTTCGGCGGGCAAATTCTAAGCATTTAGGCCGCTTAAAGCTATCTATTTGGCGCTTTCGAACCGCGCCGCCGTGAGTACGATGACCGGGAAAATCTTACGCTGCGGTATGGTATTTTTTGATGCGGAAATAGCGACGGCCCAGTCGCCAGCGCAGGCGAAATGAGCTGGCATTTTTCCAAATCATCTGCCAGATCCCGCGATCAAAAAATTCGCTGATAATTATACGTTTTTTAGATTCATCTTTCATGCTATCAAACGTATGAATGATTCCGAGACCTTCTTTTGCTATCTGCCAGCGGCAGGCTGAGATATGCCGGACTTTATCCGGATAGCGCTTATTGATGGCATCCAGCATTTCAAGGATCTTCATATAATGGCGTGCCGAACGCATCAACGTGTCGTCATTGTCAGGTTTGTGCGAGACCGATTCCGAGTGAATATAGTAGTCGTAATAGACGTCGCTGGTGTACTGGACTCGCTCTGCGGCCAGCAGCACTTCGGTGGTCCAGGGGATATCCTGATGGCGCAATCCTGGTTCGAAATGGAATTTATGCTGCTCAATAAAGGCCCGGCGATAAATATTCAGCCAGGTGACATGCAGGAACTTACGTGAATCAAGGGCGGTTTTGAGCCAGACATGTCCGGGCAGAACAGTTGTTGATGCCAGCCGATCCGGTGGGAAGATAGGGTGACTTTCCCGCTTTTTCTCGTACACGTAGCGACCGTTACAGGTGGCGACATCCAGCGCCCCTTTCTCAGCCATTGCCAGCAGGGCGCTGAACATTCCCGGATAGAGTTTATCGTCGATGTCCGGAAAGGTCAGGTACTTGCCTTTGGCAACCGCGAGGCCAGCATTACGGGCCACCGAGACCCCCTGATTTTGCTGATTTATCAACGTGACATTTTGCAATTTACTGCGCCAGGCGTCGATAACCGCCAGGCTGTCGTCGGTCGAGCCATCGTTGACCAGGATAAGCTCATAGCTTGCAAGCTGTTGTTGTTCAATACATGCAAAAAACTGAGCCAGGAATTTCCCGCCGTTGTACACGGCTACCACGATGCTCAGTAAAGGGGTTGGATTCATACATATACCCGCTTTTAGTGAAGATTCTGTCTCGTTTTCCCTAACTGACGATATTGCTGACAGATTGCGTCGACGCTGAATTTTTCCAGTTCAGCCTGCACGATAGTTGGGGCGTGAGTGTAAATAGTCTGCATTGCCTGAGCCAGAGCCGGGCTGTTGAGTTCAGCCAGGCCCCGTGCCAGCTCCCCTGTCAGTATCTCGGTGACGCCACCAGGGCAACGAGTACTGACAACCGGCGTTTCCAACAGTAAGGCTTCAACAACCACATTGCCGAAACCTTCACTATCTGAACTGAGAACCAGCATACGCGCATGTTTAATCCATGGCAGCGGGTTGCTCTGAAAGCCTTTGAATATGACCCGATCGGCAATACCAAGGCGCTTCGCTAAGTCACGTAACCGTTGTTCCTGTTCCGCTTTACCCTGGCCCAACAGCAGGAGCGGGGCGCTTATCTCACTGAGCGCATAGGCTTCGAGCAGTCGGTCATGGCGCTTGGCAGGGTGAAATCGCCCAACGTGAATCAGATAATCCTGCCCGGCCATCTCACAGGGTGCCTCAGCGCTGGCGCGCAGAGCCGTTATATCAAAGGGATTATAAATGGTTGTGCAATGGGCTGGCTTTATCGCAAATTGCTCTTTTAGATCGCGGCCTACCGCATCGGAAACCGTCACCAGGTTGCGCCCCTGATATACCCGCTTAATTTTTTGCTGTTTCAGCCAGCGGTCAATCCCTTTGCGATGACCAAGATAGGAGGTGGAAAATACGCCGTGCAGGCAGAACCACAGATTATGGTCCCGCAGCACCTTGCTGCGCGACACAATGCGGTCGGTTTTATGCAGATGCGACACCACCAGATCAAAGCGGCCTGAACGTTCAGCGCGGGTAACGGCGGCATCAAGCTGACTGGCGCGCCGGGAAATTTCCGTGAGTTTACGCCAGGGTTTGCGGCACTCATCGGCAATGACCTGATAATCTATTCCCGCGGGCAGCGGGTATTCGCACACCGCGCGCAGCGAGAACAGCGACACCTCTTCGCCCTGGCGTAGGAAGGCTTCTGCCAGCGTCAGAACCACTTTTTCCGCGCCGCCGCCGGGCAATCCATCAATGACAAACAGTATGCGCATACTTATTTCACCAGCGTCTGGTAGAGAGCAAGGAGTTGTGACGACAGCTGCGTCGCCGTACAGGACATAATGCGATCGCGGGCGTGCTGGCCTTCACGGGAGCCTGCAGCTCGCAGCGGAAGGGCCATGACGGCATCTTGCAGCGCAGGAATATTCAGCGCGTCGCAGACATAGCCATTTTCCCCCTGCTCAATAAATTCCTGGCCGCCGCAGCCGGTGGTGGTTATCACCGGTAATCCGCAGGCCATAGCCTCAAGGATCACGTTGGGGAAGGGATCGTACAGCGTCGGTAACAGCAAACCGTCAGCCATTTGATAAAAGGGCAGGGTTTCGTTCTGCATACCAAAGAAATGGACCCGCTTGTCACAGCCCAGAGATGCCGCAAGGGCTGCGTAGCGCCGCTGATCCTTGTCTTTGCCGACCACCATCAGATGCCTGTCGGTTGGGGCAATAGCGCGGATCGCCGCTTCCAGCCCCTTTCTTTCAAAGCCGGAGCCGACATAAATCAGGCAGGTCGCCTGTAAAGGCAGGCCGTGTTGCAGGCGCAGCGCGGCCTGCATCTCTTCACTGGCCGGGACAAAGCGCTGGTTGTCGATGGCGTTGTAAATGACGTGGATTTTGTCTGCTGGCAGACCGAAATCTTCAATGATCTCTTGTTTTATCATCTGCGCATTGCAGATAACGGCGCGCAGATTGTCATGCTGGTACATCTCGCGCTCAGCATTCATCACATAGCGATGGTAGCGATCGGCGAACAGTAAGGTCTTTTTCCAGCCGGGGAGAATGCGCGCCCGTTGTTCCAGCCAGCGGCGATGCACGCCGTCACCGGCCCGGTACAGGTCGCAACCAGCGATGCGCTCATGGCTTTGTACCAGATCGAAGCGTTGGCTTTCCCAAAGCGCTCTTGCGGCATCGGCAAAGCCCCGCTCACGGCTGATGCGGCCCCATTTTTTCGGGTTGCAGATGTGAATGTTCCAGTCATCTTTAACCGGGCCCTGCCACTCGCGAGTGATCACATTCAGCTCGATATTGCTGCTGTCGAGGGCTTCCAGCGCGCGGGAAACAAAGCGTTCAGCGCCGCCATCCGGGCGGTATTTTTGTCTGACTAATGCCAGGCGGAATGTGCTCATGCTAAAACCTTTCTGGCTGCGGCAATAACAGCGTCGGTCGGGATTAAGTCCAGGTAACGTTCTTCGGTGCGGGTATCAATGGCATCCGGGTCCGGGAGTGTGCCGTAGTCTCCGGCCCAGATAACCTCTCCCCGTGCCTGCCATGGTCGCCAGAAGGTCAGCTTTGACGGGCCAAAAAGGGCGACCAGCGGGGTATTGAGCGCCGCGGCCATATGCATGGGCACGGAGTCCACGCCAATAAACAGTCGGGCATGATCGATCAGGGCGGCAAGCTGGCGCAGCGTCAGTTTGCCCGCCAGCGACACGAGCCGCCCATCCGGGCAGCCCGCGATAATCTCATCCACCATTCGTATCTCTCTGGCATCCGGCCCTGAGGTGAGCACCACGCTGTAGCCATCTGCCGAAAGCGCATTGATAACCTCGCTCATTCGCGCTTCCTGCCAGCATTTGAAGAACCAGCGCGAGGTGGGTTGGACCACGATGTAGTTATCAGCGACGCCTTCGGGCAGGTGCGACAGGCTGGTCTGCCAGTCTTCGGCGCTGTAGCTCATCTTCGCCGGGGCATCCTGGGCAGGAAAACCTAACGGGGCGAGAATAGAGAGATTTTGTTGCACCGTATGCATGCTATTGTGCGCCTGCGTTGAGGCAAGGTCGCTGTGGCAGAAACGCCAGAGTGGATGACGGCGTTTCGGGAAATCGAAACCAATACGACGAGCCGCCCCGGTAAAACGCGTGGTGATGGCGCTGCGCCACTGATCGGCAAGGTTGAGCACCAGTGAGTAATTTTGCGCCCGCAGCGTTCGCAGCAGCGCCCACTCCATCGCCAGCAAGTGCCGTTTCCCCTGTTTCTTCCACTTTCTGTCGATCGCAAAAATGCGGTGGATATCGGGGTTGGCGGCGAGCATATCCCGTGTTTCTTCATACAACAACACATCGATTGACGCGTCAGGATAGCGCTGCCTGAGAGCATTAATAACGGGCGTAATCAGCAACATATCGCCATGATGGCGCAACTTGATGACTAAAATACGCGCGGGCGTCAGGCTGTCGGAAGGGTGGGTTTCGGGCGTCATACGGTCTTCTTCATCCGATTACAAGCATCTGATTCTAGGGTATCAGTGGCATTGAGAGAAGTGTTGTATTGCTCTACCATGGCCGGATAACCCCGGCCTGAGGACAAAGACGTGCAGAAGCCAGCATTTCTTATCACTATCGATACAGAGGGCGACAACCTCTGGCAAAAACATGACAGTATCACCACCGAAAATGCGAAATTTCTGCCGCGCTTTCAGGCTGTATGCGAGAAATACGGCTTTAAGCCGGTATATCTGACCAATTATGAAATGGCCGTCGATCCCTTTTTTATCGAGTTTGGCCGCGACGTTATTGCCCGTGGCACGGCGGAAATCGGCATGCATTTACACGCCTGGAACAGCCCGCCGGAGACGCCGCTTACCGATAATGACTGGCGCTACAAGCCCTATCTGATTGAGTATTCCGATGCGCTGATGCGGGAAAAAGTCGACTTTATGACCCAGCTCCTGCAGGAGACTTTCCAGACCAAAATGCGCAGCCATCGCGCCGGGCGCTGGGCGTTTGATGAACGTTATGCCCGTTTGCTGGTCGAATACGGCTATGAAGTGGATTGCTCGGTAACCCCTCGGGTTAACTGGCAGACGGCCAAAGGCGCGCCTCAGGGCTCGGGCGGCACTGATTATCGCCACTTCCCGCAGCAGGCTTACTTCCTTGATGAAAACGACATCAGCAAGGCGGGGCATTCGCCGCTACTGGAAGTGCCAATGAGCATTCAGTACAAACACTCGGCGCTGATGAACAGCGTGAAACAGGGTTATGACAGGCTGCGCGGCAAAGTGCGTTCGCCGTCCGTATACTGGCTGCGGCCAATGGGGGGCAATGTCGATACCATGCAGCACGTCGTCGAACAGACCCTGGCGCAGGGCAACGATTACGTCGAGTATATGCTCCACTCATCAGAATATATGCCCGGCGGCAGCCCGACGTTTAAAACCGAAGCGGATATTGAGCGTCTGTACGACGATCTTGAATCGTTCTTCGCCTGGCTACAGCCACGCGTGCAGGGTATGACGCTGGCGGAATACTATCAGCACAAAAAAGCGCAGTGACAGGCAGAGAAATGGGATCAGAGAAGATGGGCGCCCTCAAGCAGTTTACGCGCAAAAAGAATGCGTTTTTCCGCAGTATTAAATTTGCCTTAATCAACAGGCGCTATCGCCACCGGGGTGAACGTAAGCCCTTTGAGCCGCAGTCGGTGAAGCGTATTTTGTTGCTGCGTCTGGACGACAAGATTGGCGATATGGTGGTGACAACCGGCTGCGCGAAAGCGCTGGCGGATAATGGCTATCAGGTTTCAGTGCTGACCGGCCCGCTCTGCAAGCAAATGTTGTCCGCTGCGGATTATTTGCATGGCGTTCACCTCTACCGGCCGCGCATGTCGCTTAAAGCGTTACAGGAAGCGCAGTTTGATGCGGTGATTGATTTTGACGATGTGAACACCTACGAGCGTTTTAAGCTGCTGTCTGAGCTGAACATTGGTTGCGTGGTCGGCTTTAATAAAGCCCGCTATAAGCTGTTCGATCAGTCGATTTCATTTCTTGATGAAAGCCAGCATATCTCGGTGCGTTATCAGCAGGTGCTGAAACTGTTCGGCATCAAAGAGAGTGAATACCGCTACTTTGTTGCGGGTAACCCGCAGGAAAGGGAAAAAGTTGCCGCGTTGCTGGCAACGGAGCCAATGCCAACGACGTTTGTTGCCATTAATCCTTTTACCGGCTCAGAAGACAAAGATTTCTCCCGTGAGCAGGTGGTGAGTATTATCGAACATCTGCACGCCCAGCCCAGGCCGGTCAAAGCCGTGCTGATTGGCCAAAGTGAGAAAATCAAGCAACTGGCGATTGGCAATGCGCTGTTTCTGCCTGAGAGCACGATTAATTCGGCGGTTGAGATTGTCCGCCTGGTGGATCTTGTTATTACCCCGGATACCTCGATTGTGCACATTGCCCGCGCGCTGGATAAGCCGTTAATTGCGGTCTACAACCAGCGCAAGCTAAAAGATACCGGACTGCCAGGGTATAAGATCTGGGCGCCGAATTATCAGAACGCGAGCCAGATTATCTGCGAGACCGATTTTATTTCAGCAATGCCCGTGGATGATTTACTGCAAAGTATCAACCAGCGGGTAGCGTCGCTTTATCCGCCTGCGGCTTAAGCGGTATTAGCATCAGAGAAGGCCCGGACGCTAAGTTCCGGGCCTTTATCATTTAGCGGGTGTAAAAAATATTCTTTGGCAAACTGTTGCTGATAACAATCGCCAGCGGCAGCCAGAACAAAATCCATGACTCTCTTGGGTTGCTGATGATAAACATCCCCTGCGAGGAGATAAAAATCAGGGCGTAAATAAACAGCGCACTTTCAAATCGCTTATCTTTAAAATGTTTACGGATAGCGAAAACCAGACCGCAAACGATCACGATAATAAACGTGAACAGCCCGACAATA
Organism: Phytobacter sp. V91; assembly: GCF_965644225.1. Lineage (NCBI taxonomy): Bacteria > Pseudomonadati > Pseudomonadota > Gammaproteobacteria > Enterobacterales > Enterobacteriaceae > Phytobacter > Phytobacter sp. V91. The sequence continues at coordinate 20,040 of NZ_CBFFRJ010000047.1, forward strand.
CCCCCTTTCAGCAATGTCCCGAGGTAAACACTGTGGGTGGTGGTAATATGCTCGCCGCTATAGTTAAGAAAATCGAGATCAAAGGTAAAGCCGCGCCCCAGCCACCAGTGAGACGAAACCTCCTGGAGCGTGTGCTGCCAGATGCTTAATCTCAGGCCGCTTTGCGTCCCCAGCGCTTCGAAACGGGCAAGCAGCAGATCGCCAACCGGAGTGAAAATGAATAACCCGGCGAAAATAACCGCAATGATGGCGCATATGGAAATGTTGCGGGTCGTCAGCAGCCTTGAGTGCAGGGTAAACAGGAAGGCGATGGCCAGAGAAATCATCGGTCCACGGCTTTGCGTAAGCACCATCATTACCAGCAAAATCACGATCGGGATCCAGTAAAGCGGCTGTTTTTGCTCCTGCATAAGCATGCCGGCGATCAAAATCCCGACGCCGCAGTAACCTGCCAGATCAATCACATTGGTCGGGCCTGGATTGCTGGCAGATAAGGTTCGCAGCTCCATAATTTGCGAAGTGTCGGTCGCCATGGTGTACAGCGAGAGGACGCAGATCCCGGCAACAACGCTAAAGAGGGCGATATGCCGGCTTTTCGTATTCTCAAGCAGGGTGCTCATGATCAGTACGTAAAAGAGCAGATAAGTGCCATGGGTCAGGGTTGAGGTAAAGGTTGTCGGCGAGCCGCTCCACAGATTGCTCATCGCAAAATAAAGCGCAAAAATAATTATCGCCAGAAAGGTTAATCCTTTACCACGAGAATTCTGAAGTAGCAGATTGAGGTTATGGCGATGGCTTAATGACAGGACAAATAAAATAAGCGTCAGATGAAAAAGATTATTGGCGCGGGTTGAAATACAAAAAATTGCGCTAAAAAAAAGAAACAGATAAAAGATAACCGGATAAGCGGTGTTGGCGTGCTTAGCGATTCTTGAAGTAATCATCAAAAAATACCTTAGTAAATACTGCATCAGGCACTGCGCTGTTTAAAGAAAAATTCAGCACGCTGCTCTTATTCTCTTTCATAATCTTTGCTGCATGGGCAAAAGATGGGATCACCAGATTGTCGACTTTATTTTCCAGATACGATGGCAGCTTATTCTCTGCGGTCTCATAGAATCGTGGTTGCTGGAAATTATTCATATCCAGACCGCTTATCAGGATCGTTTCAAAACCCATAAAGCATAAAATCTGTAAAGCCCAGTAGACCACGGTGCCTGCATCAAAAATACCCTCGCGGATATCGGTACTAAAGCCGATGTCCTGGCGATCGGCGCAAAATCGTATCGACTCGCGATGCTGCCAGGTTTGCCATTTCATCTCGTCCGCGACTTTAGGTTGATAAATTTTATAGCAGGCGTCTTCAATCAGCGCTAAACGGCATTTGAGGCGCGTGGCATGGCGATCGAGGATTTTGGCAATGCCGTGCATGGTGGTGAACAGCAAAATACCAGGGTCTGCAATAATGGATTCAACAAGGTCGCTGCGTTTATCAAAAAACTCCATATCCACAATCAGATAGAGCGTAAATGCGACATCCTGCGCCAGCGAGTAAGCGCCATTAACCCCCATCACCGGGAGAGTGCCTGGCAGTTTTTTAAAATCTATCTCTGCGGTAGATGGCCCGGTTGCGGTCAGCATCACCTCGCCCTGCGCGCTGCCTTTAAGGGCACTGAGATCCACCAGTGGAACGGCCGAGCCTTTGTAATTTAAGCCGCAAATCTCGCCGCTGGTGGCACGCGTAATTTTCGTCCATGGCCAGAGGTTTTCATTGTGGCGATAGCTTTTCGGGCGGGTATAACGATAAATTTGTTTAAACAGAGAGCCCATTAAATCCCTGCCTGTGTTTTCAGCTGCGCATAGACGCTGGCGGCGGAGATATCGTCAGTCCGGTTACCCGTTTCAGGCCGCAAACTATGCTGGTTTTTGCCATAGCCGCCAATCAGCCCCGGATCCGTCGGGCCGTACAGGGTGACGTTCGGTCTGTCCAGCGCTGCGGTTAAATGGCTCAGGCCAGTGTCGACGGAGACCACAAACTGCGCGCCCGAAAGCTCCCTGGCGACATTCTCCAGGCTCATTTTGGGCAGGACGGTGACAAAATCATAGCCTTGCGCCAGTCGTTTGGCGCGGGCCTCTTCATGGGGCGCACCCCACGGTAGTTTTATCTGTAAACCGCTTGTCGCAAGCATGCCAATAAGCTCACGCCAGTGATGTTCCGGCCAGTGCTTATCGTCGCGGGTGGTGGCGTGCAAAAAGACGGCATAGGGCGCGTGGCTGTGATCATCAGGAAAATGGCGGGCAATCGCATAGTCGCCCTGGGTTTCCGGTTTTGCATAGCCAAGACTTTTGGCGAACAGTTCCCGGGTGCGTTCCACCGCATGCTGCTGCTTTGCGATGGCGTGGCGGCGGTTGTAGAACAGGCTTGCCAGCGGCTCACGCGCGCTTTGCCAGTCCATTCCGTGCTTAATGCCATGGGCAAGACGGGTCACCAGCGCCGCGCTTTTGACCAGCCCCTGGGCATCAATGATGGCGTCATACTGCTGGGCCTGAACGGCGCGACGAAAGGCGAGGCGTTCCGCTTTCACCGGGGCGGAGAACCAGGCTTTGCGCCAGCGGCGAATGGCCACCGGGATCACCCGATCTACGGCGGCATGCCATGACGGAATTTGTGCGAAACCCTCTTCCACCACCCAGTCAAAGCGTATGCCAGGAAAGGCGTGCACCGCATCGGTGAGCGCCGGGAGGGTATGCAGTACATCCCCCATGGAAGAGGTTTTAACGACCAGCACCCGCATTCGTTATCCTTCTTCTTGTAACAGCAGACTGTTCAGTTCGTTCAGTACCCGCTCTGGCGTAATGTCGATCAGGCTCTGGTGATAGCCTTCGGCCCCGTCGCCTTTACGCACTTTGTGGTAGCCGGTGATCAGGCGAATAACCCGCGCTTTATGCGACAGCGGCGGCGTAAAGTCCGGACTGCTCGGGCCATACAGCGCGACCAGCGGGCGGTTGAGCGCGGCAGCGACGTGCATCAGTCCGGAGTCATTACTGACCACGGCTTTGCAGGAGGCGAGCAAAATAACGGCCTGCTCCAGTTGGGTTTCTCCCGCCAGATTACGGCACCATGCCTGCTGCTCAACGCTCAGGGAAGCGAGGATTTGATTACCCGCTTCGTGGTCTTTTGCCGAGCCAAACAGCACCACCTGGAAGCCTTCGTCGATAAGCTGTTTAGCCAGTTCGCCATAATGGTAGTGCGGCCAGCGCTTGGCCGGGCCAAATTCGGCGCCAGGGCAAAAACCAATTAACGGGCGTTCAGCGGAGAGCGAGAACGCCGCACAGGTCTGGGTTTTTTCGCTCTCGCTGACCTGAAGCTGCGGCCATAACAGCGGCTGAGGTAAATCTTTGGCCGAGGTCATCGTGCCTTTATCGTAGGCCAGCGCCACATAGCGCTCGACCATCAGCGGCCAGGCCTGTTTATCCAGCGGACGTATGTCGTTAAGTAAGCCATAGCGCATTTCGCCGCGCCAGCCGGTGCGATGGGGCACCCTGGCAAAGAACGGCACCAGCGCTGATTTAAAGGAGTTTGGCAGGACATACGAACGGTCGTAGCCTTTGTCCCGCAGGCTGTGGCCCAGCCTGCGACGCTCGCCGATCTCCAGCGCCCCATGGCCGAGCGGCATCGGGATGGCTTCATTCACTTCTGGCATCCGCGACAATAACAGACGGCACCACGCGGGCGCCATCACATCAATTGAAGCCTCGGGAAAGCGCGCCTTGAGCGTGCGATAGAGACTTTGCGACATCATCATGTCGCCTACCCATGACGGGCCAACCACAAGGATCTTCATACTTACGCGTCGCGGTTCAGCCAGGCCATATATTCGCTCACGCCTTCGGCCACGGTTTTAAACGGCTTGTCATAACCGGCTGCGCGCAGGTTGGTTAAATCGGCCTGAGTGAACGCCTGGTAGCGGCCTTTCAGTTTATCCGGGAAGGGAATGTATTCGATGCTGCCTTTCTGGTGGTATGCCAGCGCGGCATCCGCCACCGCCTGGAAGGATTCCGCCCGGCCAGTGCCGAGGTTGAAGATCCCGGATACGCCGTTTTCCCAGAACCACAGATTGACGGCGGCCACATCGCCTACATATACGAAGTCGCGTTTGAAGCTGTCGCTGCCTTCGAACAGTTTCGGACTTTCGCCATTATTCAACTGGGTATTGAGGTGGAAAGCCACGCTCGCCATGCTGCCTTTGTGTCCTTCACGCGGGCCATAGACGTTAAAGTAACGGAAGCCAACAATCGGCGAGTTCGCTTCAGGCATAATCTGGCGCACGTACTCGTCGAACAGGAACTTGGAGTAACCGTAGACGTTAAGCGGTTTTTCGTATTCGCGTGATTCGATAAAGTCGCTGCTGCGCCCGCCGTAGGTGGCCGCAGAAGACGCGTACAGGAAGGGTATTTCACGTTCCAGGCAGAAGTGCAGCAGCTCTTTGGAGTACTGATAGTTGTTATCCATCATATACTTGCCATCCCACTCGGTGGTGGATGAGCAGGCGCCTTCATGGAACACGGCTTCAATATCGTCGAACTCTTCGCCTGCCATAATCTGGATAAGAAAGTCTTCTTTATCCATATAGTCGGCAATATTCAGGTCGACCAGGTTTACAAACTTGGTGCCGTCTTTCAGGTTGTCCACCACCAGAATGTCAGTGATGCCTTTATCATTCAGGGCCTTAACAATATTGCTGCCGATAAAGCCTGCGCCGCCGGTAACGATGATCATAGCTGTAACCTTTGAATTGTGGAGCACTGAGACTATCTCAGGCACTAATGGTTCTTATCATACCATTTCATTGCGCACCCTACAGCCATTGACCGACAGGCCATCTCGCTACACGTGATTTACCCGTCATACTTCACGTTGCCTGTGCGTTGGCTTTCCTCGCTCATCCCAGTCACTTACTCCAGTAAGCTCCTGGGATTCGCTGCGTTGCCGCCTTCATGCAACTCGAATTATTTTGGGTATATATGCTACAAAATGTTCATCAGATGCTGCGTCATCTCGTATCAGCGTATAGCTTTGGGTAATATGTGCCGAAATTTGTCCAGTCTGGAGAATTGCGATGCGTGGGGATTTTTACAAGCAGTTAACGAGCGACCTTGCAACCGCACGTGCGGAAGGGTTGTTTAAAGAAGAACGCATTATCACCTCAGCCCAACAGGCTGATATCACCGTGGCGAACGCAGGCCATGTCATTAACTTCTGTGCCAACAACTACCTTGGGCTTGCCAATCACCCCGAGCTGATTGCGGCAGCGAAATCAGGTATGGACAGCCACGGTTTCGGCATGGCCTCGGTACGCTTTATTTGCGGAACCCAGGACAGCCACAAGGTGCTGGAGAAAAAGCTCGCCGATTTCCTCGGTATGGAAGATGCGATCCTTTACTCCTCCTGCTTTGATGCCAACGGCGGGCTGTTTGAAACCCTGCTGGGGGCCGAAGATGCCATTATCTCCGACGCCCTCAACCATGCTTCGATCATCGACGGTGTGCGTCTGTGTAAAGCGAAGCGTTTGCGCTACGCCAATAACGATATGCAGGAGCTGGAAGCGCGTCTACAGGAAGCCCGTGCCGCCGGAGCCCGTCATGTATTGATCGCCACCGATGGCGTTTTCTCGATGGACGGCGTAATCGCCAACCTGAAAGGGGTGTGCGATCTGGCGGATAAATATGATGCGCTGGTGATGGTTGATGATTCCCACGCCGTGGGGTTTGTTGGCGAAAACGGTCGTGGCTCCCATGAATACTGCGACGTGATAGGCCGGGTGGACATCATTACCGGTACGCTGGGCAAGGCGCTGGGCGGCGCATCCGGCGGCTACACCGCAGCACGCAAAGAGGTGGTGGAGTGGCTGCGTCAGCGTTCGCGCCCGTACCTGTTCTCCAACTCGCTGGCACCGGCGATTGTGGCCGCGTCCATCAAAGTGCTGGAGATGGTGGAATCCGGCGCTGAGTTGCGTGACCGCTTATGGTCAAATGCCCGTCTGTTCCGCGACAAAATGAGCGCTGCCGGTTTTACTCTGGCCGGTGCCGATCACGCCATTATTCCGGTAATGCTGGGCGATGCGGTCGTGGCGCAGAACTTTGCCCGCGAGCTGCAAAAAGAGGGCATTTACGTGACCGGTTTCTTCTTCCCGGTGGTGCCAAAAGGTCAGGCGCGTATTCGTACCCAAATGTCAGCGGCCCATACGCCTGAGCAAATTGAACGTGCGGTCGCAGCGTTTACCCGCATCGGTAAGCAACTGGGCGTGATTGCCTGAGGACGTAAGATGAAAGCGTTATCCAAACTGAAAGCGGAAGAAGGCATCTGGATGAACGAGGTTCCGGAGCCGGAGCTCGGGCATAACGACCTGCTGATTAAAATTCGCAAAACCGCTATTTGCGGCACCGATGTGCATATCTACAACTGGGATGAGTGGTCGCAAAAAACTATCCCGGTACCTATGGTGGTCGGGCATGAATACGTCGGCGAAGTGGTTGGTATCGGCCAGGAAGTCAGGGGTTTTAAACTCGGCGACCGCGTTTCCGGTGAAGGGCATATTACCTGCGGTCACTGCCGTAACTGTCGTGCCGGTCGCACGCATCTGTGCCGCAATACCGTCGGTGTTGGCGTCAACCGTCCGGGCTGTTTTGCCGAATATCTGGTGATCCCGGCCTTTAACGCCTTTAAAATTCCCGACAATATTTCCGATGATTTAGCCTCCATTTTCGACCCGTTCGGCAATGCGGTACACACCGCGCTCTCCTTCGACCTGGTGGGTGAAGATGTGCTGGTTTCCGGCGCTGGCCCGATAGGTATTATGGCGGCCGCAGTGGCGAAACACGTGGGCGCCCGCCATGTAGTGATCACCGACGTCAACGAATACCGCCTGGATCTGGCGCGTAAAATGGGCGTCACCCGCGCGGTCAACGTGGCGAAAGAGAGCCTGACGGATGTGATGGCAGAGCTGGGAATGACCGAAGGCTTTGATGTCGGTCTGGAGATGTCAGGCGCGCCGCCTGCGTTTCGTACCATGCTGGATACCATGAACCACGGCGGACGTATTGCGCTGCTGGGTATTCCGCCGTCAGAAATGGCGATCGACTGGAATAAAGTGATCTTCAAGGGTCTCTTTATTAAAGGGATCTATGGTCGCGAGATGTTTGAAACCTGGTACAAAATGGCTGCATTAATTCAGTCCGGGCTGGATCTGTCGCCGATAATTACCCACCGTTTCGGCATTGATGATTTCCAGCAAGGTTTTGATGCCATGCGTTCCGGGAAATCAGGGAAAGTGATCCTGAGCTGGGATTAACCACCCGAAGGCGCCTGCGGGCGCCTTTCAGCTCCGGGGTTTTCCCCAGCCCTGCCATTGATTCATCATGTACTTCATCAATGTGCTTTCACTGACGCTCTCTTTCACTACCGCAAAGAAATGGCTCGCGTAGACCGGCTCTGGCGCGTGTTTCGCCATGCACACTTTCACCCCACGGAAGGGATTGCGGGGAGCTGTCGGATTACGCGGCAGCGTCTGATTCGGCGTTGAGGTATCAACCTGCGGTTCGTTGAGCAGGCTTCCTGCCCGCACCAAGGTGATATCGGACGGCAGGTTATACATCATCTGCTGAAGTACCCGCACCGTGGCGGGATGGGGATGACCGATGGCGATGGCGGAACCATTACGCCGTGCAAGCTCAACCGCCCGGTTGAACTGGGCGCGAATGTCGCTTTCGTTTTGCGTATCGTCCAGAAACACTCTGCGCTTGATGACTTTAACCCCTGTCCCGCTGGCCGCGCGCATCGCCTGGCTGTTGCCGATGGTCATGCTGTCGAGGAAATAGAGATCGTAACGTGACAGCGCCTGCATCACTTTTTGCATCCCGAACAGGCTGGAGGTCATCGCGCTGCCCATATGGTTGTTCAGCCCAGTGGCGTAGGGCACTTTACTGACCGCATCGCTGATGATGCGCTCAATTTCAGCGCTGCTCATCTCCGGGCGCAGGGTGTCTTTTTCCAGCGGCTGCTTGCTCAGGGGGGCCATCGGCAGGTGGATCAGCACTTCGTGCCCGGCATTGTGGGCTTTGGTCGCCATTTCGCGCGCGTGGGGTGCATTGGGCAGCACGGCGACAGAGAGGGCAGCAGGCATTGCCAGAACCTGATTTTCAGTCTGCGGGCGGTAGCCAAAATCATCGATAACGATAGCCAGTTTCCCGGCAAACACCGGAACGGAACAGGCCAGCAGGCTGGCGGCGACAACAAACAAACGACGAAATTGAAGCAAAACTTATCTTCCCAACCACGGCTGTGGATTGACCGCCTGACCCTGGCGGCGAATTTCGAAATAGAGTGAAGGCCGACCCTGACCGCCACTGCTCCCGACAAGCGCTATCGGTTGACCGGCGCGAACCTGGGTGCCTACGCTTACCAGCGCACTCTGGTTATAGCCATACAGGCTCATATCGCCCTTACCGTGTTCAAGTACGACCACAAGGCCATAGCCCTGGAGCCAGTCGGCAAGGATCACGCGTCCGTCGGCCACGGCTTTCACTTCGCTGCCTTCGGATGCGCCGATAACAATCCCTTTCCAACGTAGCTCACCTTGCAGCTGTTCGCCATAACGATGGAGAAGAGGGCCACGAACCGGCCAGAAAGCCTGCCCGGAAGGCGAGCCAAGTCCACCGGTACGGGACATCAGTGAACGTTCATTTTCCGTTGGCTTATAGGTTGAGCCTTTGCGGGAGGCGTCCTGCTGTTTGTCGCGCACCGCCTGGGCTTCACGAGCCTCGCGATCGGCACGAGCCTTGGCGGCGGCTTCAGCGCGTGCCAGGCGATCGCGCAGACGAGATTCGTTAGCGCGCAGCTCACCGAGCTGCTGCTGGCCCGCCTGGATGGAGGATTCAAGGCCGGAGAGGGTTTTTTTGCGCTCGTTGCGCGCCTGCTCAAGCTTCGCCTGCTGGGCTTTCTGCTCATACAGCAAGGTTTGCTGCTGGCTTTGTTTCTCTTCCAGCTCGGCCCTTTGCGTGGCGACCTCTTCACGGGTCTGCTTCAGTTGCCCGATGGTCTCCTGACGCGACTGGTTGAGGTAGCCAAAATAGGCTTGCAGGCGTTGTCCGCGCTGGCTCTCTTCACCGCTAAGAATCAACTGAATGCCGGTATGTTCGCCCTGGCGAAACGCTGCATCAAGCTGGGCGGCGAGGTTACGCTCCTGCGCGGCTTTTTGCTTCTCCAGCTTTGCAATGGATGCGTTCATCGCATCAATTTGTTTATTGAGCTGGGCGAGAGAATTTTGGGTGTCGCGAAGCTGACGGGCAGCGGCAGAAATAGCGACTTCCTGCTGCTTAAGCTGGGCGAGCAGCGCAGAGCGTTGCTGCTGTTGCTGGCGCACGTCGCGCTCTTTGGCGGCAATGTCCGCCTGAATGGATTTTAACTGATCGCGGTCATCCGCGCGGGCAGAAAAGGCACACAACAATACGCCAGCGCTGATTGCGCTGGCGTAAATCAGAGGCCGGACTGCGCCCCATGTGACTGTAAAAATCGCCTTTCCCCTCATGGGGAGCGATTATTCCACGATGAACAGCGGCTTACCAGTCATCTCTTGCGGGATTTCCATGCCCATCAGGCTCAGCATGGTCGGGGCGATATCGGAAAGTTTGCCCCCTGCAACGGCTTTCAGCGCTTTGTCGCCAACGTAAATCAGCGGCACCGGCAGGTTGGTGTGCGCGGTATGCGCCTGGCCGGTCGCCGGGTCACGCATCTGCTCTGCGTTACCGTGGTCGGCGGTGATCAGCAACTGACCGCCAATAGATTCAACGGCTTTCGCTACCTGCTCAACGCAGTTGTCCAGCGCTTCAACGGCCTGAATTGCCGCTTCCATCACCCCGGTGTGGCCAACCATATCGCCGTTCGGGTAGTTACAGATGATGATGTCGTATTTATTGCCGGTGATCGCGCCAACCAGTTTTTCGGTCAGTTCAGCGGAGCTCATCTCAGGCTGCAGATCGTAAGTCGCCACTTTCGGCGAGTTGATCAGGATGCGATCTTCACCCGGGAACGGCTCTTCCACACCGCCATTAAAGAAGAAGGTGACGTGGGCATATTTTTCCGTTTCGGAAATACGCAGCTGGGTTTTGTCGTTCTTCGCCATCCACTCACCCAGGGTATTGGCCAGCGACGCTGGTGGGTAAGCCACGGTGGTTTTGATGTCTGCTGCGTATTCGGTCAGCATCACGAAATCGAGGTTAACCACTTTTTTACGCGCAAAGCCGTCAAAGTCAGCGTTGACGAAAGCACGGGTAATTTCGCGCGCACGGTCAGCACGGAAGTTCATGAAAATCAGCGCATCGCCATCTTCCATTGCCGCATCCGCCTGGCCTTCAGCACGGATCACCGTGGCTTTGACGAACTCATCGTTTTCATCACGGGCATAAGCGTCCTGCAACGCGGTGACGGCGCTGGCGGCAGTGAATTCGCCTTTCGCCAGCGTCATCAGGTCGTAAGCCTGTTCTACGCGATCCCAGCGGTTGTCGCGGTCCATTGCAAAGTAACGACCGATAATAGAGGCCACGCGGCCTTTACCGAGTACCGCAAACTTGTCTTCAAAGCGTTTCAGCGAAGATTCTGCGCTACGCGGCGGGGTGTCGCGGCCATCGAGGAACGCGTGCAGATAGATTTTCTCTGCTCCGCGCGCTGCGGCCAGTTCCACCATCGCCAGAATATGGTCTTCGTGGCTGTGCACGCCGCCGGCGGAGAGCAAGCCCATGATATGCACCGCTTTGCCTGCGGCAACGGCTTTATCCACAGCGCCGGTCAGGGCCGGATTGCTGAAGAAAGTACGTTCTTTAATTTCAACGTCCAGGCGGGTCAGATCCTGATACACGATACGGCCTGCGCCGAGGTTAACGTGACCCACTTCAGAGTTACCCATCTGGCGGTCCGGCAGACCCACTTCCAGACCGGAAGCATCAATCAGAGTGTGCGGGCGTTGTGCCCACAGCGCGTCCATTACTGGCGTTTTTGCGCTGTAAATTGCGTTATCCTGCTGGTCTTCACGGTAGCCGTAGCCATCCAGAATCACCAGTACCATAGGTTTTTTAGTAACCGACATTGCGACAACCTCATGCTCAAAGACAAAAAAATTTGCGTAATTTTACTACAGCTGAATCGATAAAATAGCCGCAGAAGATCAAAGAAAACGGTAGCGTGCGGTAATGATCGCGCCGTCCCGACGATTTTTTTCGGTAACAGTCCGCATAAAATGCATTCCATTACGCTCGCTGGCTGTATTTGCTACAGCGCACAGGTATACTCCTTCCCTGGTTTTTAATCACTGATTCGGGAGTTGTTACCCCTCATGCAAGAAATTATGCAGTTTGTTAGTCGCCACCCCGTACTTTGTCTCGGCTGGGTTGCGTTATTCGGCGCGGTGCTGTTCACCTCGTTTAAAGGCTTTGCATCGAAAGTGAAAGTGATCTCCCGCGGTGAAGCCACCCGTCTGATTAACAAAGAAGATGCCGTTATTGTGGACCTGCGCCAGCGCGATGATTTCCGTAAAGGGCATATTGCCGGTTCAGTGAATTTGCTGCCAGCCGACATCAAAGCCAATAATGTAGGTGAGCTTGAGAAACAAAAAAGCAGCCCGGTTATCGTTGTTGACGGCTCCGGCATGCAGGCTCAGGAACCCGCAAACGCATTGATCAAAGCCGGTTTCGAGCAGGTATTTGTACTCAAAGAAGGCATTGCCGGCTGGAGCGGTGAAAACCTCCCGCTGGTACGCGGTAAGTAATATTCAGAGGAACAGTCATGGCCAATATTGAGATCTACACCAAAGCAACTTGCCCGTTCTGCCACCGCGCAAAAGCGCTGCTGGGCAGCAAAGGCGTCTCGTTCGAAGAATTGCCAATCGACGGTGACGCGGTGAAGCGCGAAGAGATGATTCAACGTAGCGGCCGCACGACGGTACCCCAGATTTTCATCGATGCGCAGCACATCGGTGGCTGTGATGATTTGTATGCGCTGGACGCGCGTGGTGGGCTTGATCCCCTCTTGCGTTAATGCATACGCCAAAAGCGCAGGTTGCGTCGGGTTTTACCCGATGACGGCCTGAAAAAAAGCGTATTTAAGGACAACACTCAAGGGCTTTAGACATGTCAGAACAAAACAACGCAGAAATGACTTTCCAGATCCAACGCATCTACACTAAAGATATCTCTTTTGAAGCACCAAATGCTCCGCATGTGTTTCAGAAAGACTGGCAGCCGGAAGTAAAACTGGATCTGGACACTGCGTCCACCCAGTTGGCTGAAGGTGTCTACGAAGTGGTACTGCGCGTTACCGTTACCGCAGCGTTGGGCGAAGAAAACGCATTCCTGTGCGAAGTACAGCAAGGCGGCATCTTCTCCATCGAAGGGATTGAAGGTAATCAAATGGCTCATTGCCTGGGTGCGTACTGCCCGAACATTCTGTTCCCGTACGCGCGCGAGTGCATCACCAGCCTGGTTTCTCGCGGTACTTTCCCGCAACTGAACCTTGCGCCAGTTAACTTTGATGCGTTGTTCATGAACTATCTGCAACAGCAGGCTGGCGAAGGTGCTGAACAACATCAGGATGCCTGATGAACGCACGCAATGCTGAAATGACTGTGATCGGTGCCGGCTCGTACGGCACCGCTCTTGCCATCACACTGGCAAGAAATGGCCACCAGGTTGTGCTCTGGGGCCATGATCCTAAACATATCGCGACCTTACAGCACGATCGTTGTAATGCCGCGTTCCTGCCCGATGTGCCTTTCCCCGATTCGCTCGAGTTAGAAAGCGACCTTGCTTCTGCTCTGGCGGCGAGCCGTAATATTCTGGTGGTGGTGCCGAGTCATGTCTTTGGCGATGTGCTGCAACAGTTAAAACCGCTGATGCGCAGCGATGCGCGGATCGTCTGGGCGACAAAAGGTCTGGAAGCCGAAACCGGACGCCTGTTGCAGGATGTGGCCCGCGAAGTGCTGGGGGCTGATATTCCGCTGGCGGTGATTTCCGGGCCGACTTTTGCCAAAGAGCTGGCCGCAGGCTTGCCAACGGCGATTTCACTGGCCTCAACCGATCCGCAATTTGCTGATGATCTCCAGCAGTTGCTGCACTGTGGCAAAAGCTTCCGTGTTTACAGCAACCCCGATTTTATCGGCGTGCAGCTTGGCGGTGCGGTGAAAAACGTGATTGCCATTGGTGCCGGGATGTCTGACGGCATTGGCTTTGGCGCTAATGCCCGTACGGCGTTGATCACCCGTGGGCTGACGGAAATGTCTCGCCTTGGGGCGGCGCTCGGTGCCGATCCTGCCACCTTTATGGGCATGGCCGGATTAGGCGACCTGGTGCTGACCTGTACCGACAACCAATCGCGCAACCGCCGTTTTGGCATGGCGCTGGGTAAGGGAGCGGATGTGCAAACCGCCCAGGACCAGATTGGCCAGGTGGTTGAAGGTTACCGCAATACCAAAGAAGTTCGCGCTCTGGCGCAGCGGTTTGGCGTTGAAATGCCCATAACCGAGGAAATTTATCAGGTATTGTATTGCGGAAAAAATGCGCGCGAGGCAGCATTGACCCTATTAGGTCGTGCGCGCAAGGATGAGCGTAGTAATTTTTAGCCGCAGATAACGCTGTTATCCCACGATACGGCCAGCAGAGACTGGCCGGTCGTCTTATTACGTCTGGAGTAAGCAATGCCGTGTGAAGAACTGGATCTGGTCTGGAATAATATTAAAGCCGAAGCCCGGGCGTTGGCGGACTGTGAGCCTATGCTGGCCAGTTTTTACCACGCAACCTTACTCAAGCATGAAAACCTGGGCAGCGCGCTCAGCTATATGCTGGCCAACAAGCTGGCGTCATCGATCATGCCCGCTATCGCCATTCGTGAAGTTGTGGAAGAGGCCTATGCGGCCGATCCTGAAATGATTGCTTCCGCAGCCTGCGATATTCAGGCGGTGCGAACCCGCGATCCGGCGGTGGATAAATACTCCACGCCGCTGCTGTATCTGAAGGGCTTCCACGCGCTCCAGTCTTACCGCATTGGTCACTGGCTGTGGAAAGAGGGCCGCCGTGCGCTGGCCATTTTCCTGCAAAACCAGGTGTCGGTGACTTTCCAGGTCGATATTCACCCGGCGGCAACCATTGGCCGCGGCATTATGCTCGACCATGCGACCGGTATTGTGGTGGGCGAAACGGCAGTCATCGAAGATGATGTTTCCATTCTTCAGTCGGTGACGCTCGGCGGTACCGGCAAAACCAGCGGCGACCGTCATCCAAAGATCCGCGAAGGGGTGATGATTGGCGCAGGGGCAAAAATTCTCGGCAATATCGAGGTAGGACGCGGCGCAAAAATCGGCGCCGGTTCAGTGGTACTGCAACCCGTCCCGCCGCACACCACCGTTGCTGGCGTACCGGCGCGTATTGTCGGCAAGCCGGAGTCGGACAAACCTTCAATGGATATGGATCAGCACTTCAACGGTCACAATACCTTTGAATACGGCGATGGCATCTAGCTTCTGAGAACGGCGCCAGGGTATCCCAGCTGGCGCCAGGCTTCATACACCACCACCGACACCGCATTTGACAGGTTCATGCTGCGGCTGTCCGGCATCATCGGAATACGAATTTTTTGCTCTGGCGGCAGCGCATCCAGAATGGACGCAGGCAGACCGCGGGTTTCCGGGCCAAACATCAGATAATCACCGTCCTGATACTGCACCGCACTGTGTGCAGGCGTTCCTTTTGTGGTGAGCGCAAACATGCGCGCAGGCTGTTGTGCTTCAATGAAAGCCGCGTAGTCATGGTGGCGTTTCACCGCGGTGAACTCATGATAATCCAGTCCCGCCCGGCGCAGGCGCTTATCATCCCAGGTAAAGCCCATAGGTTCGATGATATGCAGGCAAAAACCGGTGTTAGCGCATAAGCGGATAATATTGCCGGTATTGGGTGGAATCTCTGGTTCAAATAAAACGATATTTAACATGCTGCCCCCTTGATAGCGGGGGGAGCATAGCAGAAATTTCTTTGACCCTCACCCCGACCCTTATGTCTTGACCTTCCCCGCTCAGGCGGGGAAGATCCCCGACTGATCATCGGGGGGGTTGTCGGTGAGCATCACC
>NZ_CBFFRJ010000048.1:0-34739 GCF_965644225.1 Phytobacter sp. V91
CGCAGTAGAAAAGCCGGGGCAGAAAGACAGGAAAATATCGCGATCGCGACCTGCGGTCGCTACAAAAACAAAACCCCGCGAAAAACGTGGGGTTCGTCAGCAATCTGAGCCTTGTATTTACAAGGCTTTTTGCAACTCAGTCTTTCGACTGTAGTTCATTGATATTTTGTTCAAGCCGTGAAATCAGACCAATCAACAGTTCCAGCTCGTCCGCTGAAATACCCGAAAGAATTTCGCCCCGGGTTTTCTTGATCACCGTTTCCATTTCTTCGATGATCGGGTCCGCTTTTTCCGTCAATTTGATCCGCTTTGCGCGGCGATCGTTAGCACACGTCTGGCGAGAAATAAGGCCTTTCTCTTCCAGTTGGTCCAAAGTGCGCACCAGCGAAGGCTGCTCAATGCCAATCGCTTTTGCCAGTTGAATTTGCGACTGATCGGGTGGCAGCTGGTGAATGTTATGCAGCGTTACCCAATGCGTTTGCGTCAATTCCAGAGGTTTCAGGCGATGGTCAATTAATGCACGCCAGATGCGCACTAAACGTGCCAGATCAGAACCTAATGGCGATTCCAATTTCATCTCCTTATAATTAGCTTGCTAAGTTATTATACTGATTTTAGAATAGTGTGCAGCATTTATATTGCTAAAACAAATGCATTGCGCGGTTCATATCACTGGCGATGCTTTTAAGGACGAAACTCGTGACCCTGAACCACCACTCCCCGGCATTGCCTCTCCAGGACCTGATTTTTGGCGCATCGGTCTATTTCCCACCCTTGTTCAAAGCCGTGCTGCTGGGTTTTCTGCTGTGGCTCATCGCCCACCGGATTTTGCGTGACTGGATGTATGCCGGCGATATCTGGCACCCCATTTTGATGGATCTTTCTCTGTTCGTTATTGCGGTTGGCCTCTCCCTCGCCCTGCTGATAGCCTGGTGATTATGATGTTAAAATCTTTAAAATATTTCTCGACCTTACTGGTGCTTGCCGTGGCGATAGTCGCCGGGTGGTGGCTGTGGAATTTCTATATGCAATCCCCGTGGACGCGGGATGGCAAAGTGCGCGCGGAACAGGTCAGTATTACGCCGCAGGTTTCAGGGAGCATCACGGCGTTACATATAAAGGATAACCAGTTTGTCAAAGCGGGCGAGGTGCTGTTCCGTATTGACGAACCCCCTTATGAGATTGCGGTGCTAAATGCCAAAGCCCAGCTCGCGCGGGCGCAGGCCGATCTCTCCAAAGCCAGTAACGAAGCCAACCGTCGCCGTCATCTGTCCCAGGGTTATATCTCCGCCGAAGATCTCGACACCGCCAACATCAATGTCAAAGCCATGCAGGCGAGTGTCGCCGTCGCACAGGCCCAGCTTGAACAGGCCCAGTGGCAGCGGGAACAGACCACCGTCAAATCGCCGGTTGATGGCTGGGTCACTAACCTCTCTGCCCGTACCGGCAATTATGCAACCGCCGGACAGCCGGTGTTCGCCCTCGTCGACAGCCATTCATTTTATGTGGTGGGCTATTTCGAAGAGACAAAACTGCGGCATATTCGCGAAGGCGACAGCGCTAAGATTGTGTTATATAGCGGAAATATCACGTTACAGGGTCACGTTTCCAGTATCGGGCGCGCCATTTACGACCAGAGCGTCGAAACGGACAGTGGACTCGTCGCGGATATTAAACCCAATGTGCCCTGGGTTCGCCTGGCGCAGCGCGTCCCGGTACGTATTCAGTTTGATGCCATCCCGGCAGATATCACGCTGGTTTCAGGCACCACCTGTACCGTCTCTGTTGGGCAATAAGCGTGAAAGAGCTGCTTCCTTTCCCCTGGTCTGGCGCAACATCGGGCCAGTGGCGCTATGCAATACGCAATACGCTGGCAATGTGCCTGGCCCTGAGCGTGGCCTATTATCTCGACCTGGATGAGCCTTACTGGGCGATGACTTCAGCTGCGGTCGTCAGTTTTCCTACCGTCGGCGGGGTTATCAGTAAAAGTTTCGGCAGAATAGCAGGCAGCCTGATGGGCGCCTGCGCGGCGCTGATCATCGCCGGACATACCCTTAACGATCCCTGGTTGTTTTTGCTGACCATGGCTGGCTGGATTGGTCTGTGTACCTGGGCCTGCGCGCAGTTTAGCAATAATGTCGCCTATACGTTTCAGCTCGCTGGGTACACGGCAGCCATTATCGCCTTCCCGGTGGTCAATATCACCGATACCAGCGAACTCTGGGAAATAGCCCAGGCTCGCGTCTGCGAAGTCATGCTGGGGATCCTGTGCGGCGGCATGATGATGATGATTTTGCCCAGCACCTCCGATGGCACAACCTTGTTGACCGCATTAAAGAAAATGCATGCCCGCCTGCTGGAACATGCCAGTCTGCTTTGGCAACCTGAGACCACTGATGCTATCCGCACCGCACATGAAAATGTGATTGGGCAGATCCTCACAATGAATATCCTGCGCATTCAGGCTTTCTGGAGCCATTACCGCTTTCGTCGGCAGAATTCGTTACTCAACTACCTGCTCCACCAGCAATTACGTCTGACCAGTACCATTTCAAGTCTGAGACGCCTGCTGGTCAACTGGCCCGATGCCCCGGCCAATACCCGTGCCGTTATCGAATCACTGGTGGCGTCGCTTTCCAGCCCTGGGGCCGATTTTTACACTATCGCACGGGTTATCGCCCCGCTGGCGCCTGTCGATCCGCAGAATTACCGGCATCAGGCATTCTGGCAGCGCTTACGCTATTTTTGCCGTCTCTACCTCAACAGCAGCCGTTGGCTGGCCCGGGTCGAGAATGCATCCCCGGAGACGGAGTACAACCTGCCCCGTCGCGCCGCCCTGACACGTTATACCGATAACACCGAGGCCCTGTGGAGCGGACTACGCAGTTTTTGCGCCTTGAGTCTGCTCGGCGCATGGACAATTACAGCCCAATGGGAGTCCGGCTCAGAGGCCCTGACGCTGGCGGCCATTAGCTGTGTGCTCTACTCCGTCTCGCCAGCCCCTTTCCGCTCCCTTACCCTGCTGCTACGCACGCTGTTTTTGTTGAGCCTGTTCAGCTTTGTGGTGAAATTTGGCCTGATGGTGCAAATCAGCGAGTTGTGGCTTTTTCTGCTGTTCCTGTTCCCTTTGCTTACCACCATGCAGTTGTTCAAATTACGCATGCCCAGCCAGGCCGGACTTTGGGGGCAGCTGATTGTGTTTATGGGATCCTTTATTTCGGTGACCAATCCCCCGGTGTACGACCTGGCAGAGTATCTCAATGACGATGTCGCCAAAATTCTTGGGGTCGCCCTCTCATGGCTCGCGTTTGCCGTCCTGCGACCCGGTTCCGACGCCCGCAAAAGCCGCAGACAGATCCGCACGTTGCGCAGGGAGTTTGTCGATCAGCTCAGCCGTCGGCCGTCACGCAGCGAGCACCAGTTTGAATCCGTGGTCTATCACCACATCAGTCTGTTGAGTAACAGTCAGGACGCGCTGGCTCGCAGATGGTTATTGCGCTGGGGCGTGGTATTGCTCAATTGTTCTCATGTGGTCTGGCAGTTGCGCAAATGGGATGCGCGATCCGATCCGCTGAGTCAGGTTCGCGATATCTGTCTTGGTCTGTTGCGTAATGTAATGAGTGAACGGGGCGTTCAGTTGCGCCCTCTGGCGGTTACCCTGGCGGAACTCCAGCGTATTTGCGATGTACTGGCCCGACATCCTCAACCCGCAGCCCGGGAACTGGCCTCCGTTATCTGGCGCCTGCACTGCGCCCTGTCACAGCTGGAACTGGCACCCACTGCGGGGTCGATTGAAAACCCGCCCCGCTGAGGCCATTATCACCAGAGTCTGTCAGGGCACGTCATAACCCAGTGCGGCTTTGCGAATACGGAACCACTGCTGACGCGTCATATTAAGTCCTTCCGCTTCCAGCGCCGCGCGTACGCGCTCTATTTTACCCGACCCAATAATCGGCAGGGGTTGCGATGGCAGGCGCATTACCCAGGCGTAAACCACCTGTTCGATGCTGCGGGCGTTCAGTTCCTGGCCGACCTGGGCCAGCTCGTCACGCAACGGCTGGAATTGCGCGTCGTTAAACAGACGCCCGCCACCGAGACACGACCAGGCCATAGGGCGAATACGCAGTTGCTGAAGCTGGTCAAGCGTGCCGTCGAGCAACAGAGGCTGATGCACCGGCGAGAGTTCCACCTGGTTGGTTGCCAGAGTGAACGGCAGCCGCGATTGCAGCAGGGAAAACTGGGCTGGCGTAAAGTTGGAGACGCCAAAATGGCTGACTTTTCCGCTCTGGTGCAGATGCAAAAATGCTTCAGCTACCTCATCGGCATCCATTAAGGGATCAGGACGATGGATCAGCAGCAGATCAAGATGATCGGTCGCCAGGTTGACCAGCGACTGTTCGGCGCTGGCAATAATATGACCGCGGTCGGTAATATACTGGCCCAGGGCATGCTCTTTACGGGCGGTGGTCGCAATCCCGCATTTGGTGACAATCTCCATGCGACTGCGTAGCGCAGGCGCCAGTTTTAACGCTTCGCCAAAGGCTGCCTCACACTGATATCCGCCATAAATATCCGCATGATCAACCGTTGTAACCCCGAGATCGAGATGCTCTTCAATAAAACTTGCCAGCTGACGTGGGGACATATTCCAGTCCATTAAACGCCAGTAGCCCATGACGAAACGGGAGAACGTCGGCCCCTGCGGCGCAAGAGTAATTCGCTGAACCATAACCACTTCCTCATTAATAATTTGCGACGAGTATACGCAATTATGGCGTCAAAAAAGTGAAGGTTGCTGAGGTTCTTCGGGAGGCAGAGCTTTATTTGCCCGTAATTTGCGCAGTAAACGCTGGCGGCACAGGCGCAGCACCTCCTGCTTTTGGACATCGCTCAGGTTTTGCCAGTTAAAACGCTCTTCACGGCTGCGCATGCAACCACGGCAAAACCCCCGTTCGTCTGACTGGCATATTCCCCGGCACGGGCTTTGAACGGGAAAAAACTCCAGTTGTTCTGGCACGTCACACCCTCTTTATCAGCGCTGTACTTCTATTGAAGACGTTCTGCCTGCAACCTGCAAGTCGGTTAAGCGCATCAATTGCGACTTGCTCCCGACCGATCGGTCTAGTACAGTGCTTTCCCATGAGCAGAAATAGCGAACACGATACCCGAGAACATCTCCTTGCCACCGGCGAGCAACTTTGCATGCATCGCGGCTTTACCGGTATGGGCCTGAGCGAACTGCTGAAGACGGCAGAAGTGCCTAAGGGTTCCTTCTATCACTACTTTCGCTCAAAAGAGGCCTTTGGCGTGGCCTTACTGGAACGTCACTATGCCGGTTATCACCAGCACTTAGCGACGCTTTTTTCCAGTGGCGAAGGGAATTACCGGGATCGTCTGCTGGCCTATTATCGCCACCCCTTGGTACAGTTTCGCGAGCAGGGCATTATCAGCGGTTGCCTGACGGTTAAACTGTCGGCTGAAGTCTGCGATCTGTCCGAAGACATGCGTAGCGCCATGGATAAGGGCGCCAGTCAGATTATCGTTCTGCTGGCTCAGGCGCTGGAACAAGGTCGGACCGCAGGCTGTCTGACGTTTCCGGGTGATGCTCAGACCCAGGCTCAGGTTCTGTACGCCCAGTGGCTGGGGGCTAATTTACAGTCCAAGATTTCGCGCAGTGCCGTTCCGCTGGAAAGCGCGCTGGCTCATGTGCAAACCATTATTGCAGCGCCTGTCTGACAGGCGTTTTTATTTCACACTTCACTAGTCGACCGGTCTATTCAGGAGAGTTTATGTCCAGCAACGTGTTTACCCCGCTGAAAGTGGGCGCCATTACCGTTCCGAACCGCGTCTTTATGGCGCCTTTAACGCGCTTACGCAGCATTGAACCCGGCGATATCCCGACGCCGCTGATGGCTGAATATTACCGCCAGCGCGCAAGTTCGGGCCTGATCATCAGTGAAGCCACCCAGATCTCCGCTCAGGCAAAAGGCTATGCCGGAGCACCTGGCCTGCACAGCCCGGAGCAAATTGCGGCCTGGAAAAAAATCACCGATGCGGTACACGCTGAAGACGGGCGTATTGCCGTTCAGTTATGGCACACCGGGCGTATTTCTCATCACACCTTGCAGCCAGGCGGTCAGGCACCGGTTGCCCCATCAGCCATTGCTGCCGGAACCCGTACCTCGCTGCGCGATGCCAACGGCAACCCAACCCGCGAAGACACCTCTGTTCCGCGGGCGCTGGAAACGGAAGAAATCCCGGGAATTGTGAATGATTTCCGCCAGGCGGTTATCAACGCCCGTGACGCCGGTTTTGATTTAGTGGAACTGCATTCTGCGCACGGCTACCTGCTGCACCAGTTCCTTTCACCTTCAGCCAACCAGCGTACCGACCAGTATGGCGGCAGCGTCGAAAACCGGGCTCGCCTGGTGCTGGAAGTGGTGGATGCGGTGAGTGCGGCCTGGGGCGCCGATCGCATTGGTATTCGTGTATCGCCGATTGGCTCATTCCAGAACACCGATAACGGCCCGAATGAAGAAGCCGATGCATTGTATCTGATTGAAGAGCTGGGCAAACGCGGTATTGCTTATCTGCATATGTCCGAGCCGGACTGGGCAGTCGGTCAGCCTTACACTGAAGCCTTCCGCCAGAAGGTGCGTGAACGTTTCCACGGCCCGATTATCGGCGCGGGGGCTTACACCCTCGATAAAGCCGAAGATCTGATCGGCAAAGGCCTGATCGATGCCGTAGCCTTTGGTCGTGACTATATTGCCAACCCGGATCTGGTTGAACGTCTCCGGCACAAAGCAGAACTCAATCCGCAGCGCCCGGAAAGTTTCTATGGCGGTGGCGCGGAAGGTTATACCGACTACCCTACTTTATAATCCCATCATTGATAGCGGCAAGGATCCGCCGCTATACTAAAACTCTGTTTCGAATGAGAATTCACTTACGCAAAAGAGGATATTATGCGCTTTCTTCACACCATGCTCCGCGTTACCGATCTGCAACGTTCCATTGATTTTTATACCAATGTGATGGGTATGTCGTTACTGCGCACCAGTGAAAACCCGGAGTATAAATACTCGCTGGCGTTTGTCGGTTACGGCCCTGAATCAGAAACGGCGGTACTGGAACTGACCTATAACTGGGGCGTGGAAAAATATGAGCTGGGTACCGCTTACGGCCATATCGCACTGGAAGTGGATAACGCAGCCGAAGCCTGCGAGCGTATTCGTCAGAACGGCGGCAACGTGACCCGCGAAGCAGGCCCGGTAAAAGGTGGCACCACAGTGATTGCTTTTATCGAAGATCCTGACGGTTATAAAGTGGAATTGATTGAAGCCAAAGATGCAGGCCGGGGTCTGGGTAATTGATCTTTACGGGCGCTTCCAGGCGCCCGTCGTTTTACATCCCTTCGTAAAATTTGCCATAATGCGCTGCCATTTTCCCATATCAAGAGATTCAGATGTCCGATAACGCTCAACTTACTGGTCTGTGCGACCGCTTTCGCGGTTTTTACCCTGTTGTTATTGATGTTGAAACCGCCGGGTTTAACGCCAGAACGGATGCGTTGCTGGAAGTTGCTGCAATCACATTGAAAATGGATCCTGACGGCTGGCTGATGCCTGACAGTACACTGCACTTTCACGTTGAGCCTTTTGAAGGGGCAAATCTGCAACCGGAGGCGCTGGCGTTCAACGGTATCGATCCGGGTAACCCGCTGCGCGGTGCCGTCAGTGAATACGACGCACTGCACGCCATCTTCAAGATGGTGCGCAAAGGGATTAAGGACAGGAATTGCAACCGCGCGATTATGGTGGCCCACAATGCCACCTTCGATCACAGCTTTATGATGGCGGCGGCAGAGCGTACTTCGCTTAAGCGTAATCCGTTCCACCCTTTCGTCACCTTTGACACCGCATCATTAAGCGGCCTTGCGCTGGGGCAAACCGTACTGTCGAAAGCCTGTGCGACGGCGGGTCTTGATTTTGACGCCTCTCAGGCGCACTCCGCCCTTTACGACACGGAACAAACCGCCCTGCTGTTCTGTGAAATCGTTAACCGCTGGAAACGCCTTGGCGGCTGGCCATTACCGATGGGCGACGAACAGGGCTGAGCATTGACCTGCACGCCCCTTCAGATTCCGGACACTCAACGAGGCGACGTCCCGTTGACTATTATGTCCACCTGCGCATTCGCTGGTGCAACGTCAGAGAGGGTTTCTCGGCAAACAGTTGCTGATAATCAGTAGCAAATTGTCCCAAATGCCAGAACCCCCACTGCAGCGCAGCATCTTTCACCGTTGCGTTTTGCGACCATGGGCTTATCAGTTCACGACGCACCGCATTCAAACGGATCCGTTTTAACCACGCGTTAGGTCCAATACCTGAAATTGCATGAAACGCATTTTGCAGGGTACGCCGGCTGACATGCAGTTGATTACACAAATCGAGTACCGTCAGCGGCTCTGACATATTTTCCAGCACATATTCGCGAGCGCGCGACTGTAACCGACGATAGGTCTGATGGCTAATGCTTTCTGCGGTCATCAACGGTCGCGCTTCTTCCAGCATTTCACCCATGGCCAACAGCAGATTATCGCCAAGCATTTTGCGCACGACGGCTTGATGAAGGCTTTGTGGATCCTCACTAAAGGTCGCCAGCGCCTGCTGGACGAAGGCCCACAATGCTGCTTTATGCTGCTCTTTAACCTCCAGCGCCGACTGATTACGCAACATATGCAGTACCCTTTCCGGGTTATGTAAGAAGTTTGCCTGCCGGGAGATCACATCTTCAGAGATAACAATGCCAAGGATGGTGTAATCATCCGGTGTACTCAATTCAAATTCGGTGCCACCAGGCCGGGTCGCTATCTCCGCGTTGCCAAGACACTGCGAACCGATAAATCCCTGCTCACCGCAGGACGTCGGAATGCCAAACCAGAACGAGTTCGGCCAGACCAGGCAAGACTGGCGCAACGCAAGACCGGTGTACTCACGAAATACCTGGATATCATCCAACAGGATTTCCGTGAACTCCCCCTGAAACTGTCCCGGATGCAGTTGATCATAGATCTGCTGCCAGGCGGTGATCGTTAAAGCGTGTTCATAAACATCCGTTGTCCGTCGCTGATGAACCGGCTCCACCTCAACCTTCGGCGTCAGTTTAACGTCTGCGGCTGATACTTCATGATAAAGATGATGTAAATCTGCTGTACGTGTCTTTTTCATGATCTTTTTGTCGGGTGCTTCCCTGAACCCCCGACACCTCCGGCAGGTTATAGGGTCCTGAGACGATAGCGACTGTTGCGCTTACGCAACGTCCCGGCAGAAAAGTGCAGCTCCAGGGCCTTTCTGGCTTTGGCGAGAGGCCAGCCAAAATGTGCAGCGACCTCCCCTGCGGTCATTCCCTGAGGCATTGTTGCCAGATGCGCCAGTAACGCTTGTTCCGTCCCGGACGTAATGGGTTCGTCCGGCGTCTTTTCAGGCTGTTTTGAGAGCCGTTTAAAACCGCCGATCAGCCATTGGGTATCGTCCTCCGGTCGGCCAATTTCCTTGCGGCCAATCACATGGCCGGTACGCTGCGCTGCGGCGCTTCCTGCATCCAGTGCCGCCCGACACGCCGCCAGATCCCCCTCCACCACCAGCGTCAGCATGCCGGGATCGAGCACTTCATGACTGAGCAAACGCACATTAGCCGCTTTGAGCATGGCATCTGCGGCATCAACTGCGGCAACCATCCCCTCCACTTCAAGTAGTCCCAGAGCATTGATCATGAACTCCTCCTCTACGCGCGCTGTACAGGATTACGGGCAATATCCACAACTGCATCGGCAAACGCGTTACAGGCTGCTTTGCAAGCGGCCTGACTCCCTGTCAGGAAGGCCGCTGAATAGTTGGTTTCCGACGGCGGCGGCACGTAAGTCACCAGTTGTACATCAGCCGATTTCATCGCGGCATCAATGCCAAATGTCGCTTCCAGCGGCGGCGCCACCAGATAGGCGATCGGATCGCCCAATGCGCAACCGGCGGTAGACGACAGATACGAACCGGTACGCGAAACCACATGGGCGAGGAACGCTGTATCTTGCGCATCGCTGGCCCACTGGAACGCCGCGCCGCTTTCAATGCCGGCAACCATCGCATCCAGACCGGCTCGAACTTCCGCCGGGTTCGGACCACCTAACATAATCAGCACTTCACCGGCTGTCGGTGACGGCCCGTGAGCCGCCCCGGCATAGAGTGAGCGGCCATACACCACTTCTACCATCGCCTGTTTTGTCGCTTCATCTGCGGCAATATAGGCCACATCATCAGAGTCTGCCGTGATAAGCCCCAGGCTACGTATGTGCGAGGGTAATTTAAGCTCGCGGGCGAAGCCGTCGTTCACGGAGGCAATCACGCGCATTGCGGTGACCGAAGGTCGAATTAAATCCAGTGCTGGCATAAATGCCTCCTTAACGGGTCATATTGATGCCGGAGGTTTTCTGCTCCAGCATCCGTTTCGCCAAATCGACAATGACAGCAGCCGCTTCAACCGGCGGCGTGCCCCCCTGGTGAATATTCGAAATACAGGTTCTGTCAGCCTCAACCGTTGTTGCCACGCGTGGTGAATACACTGCGTAGCAGGAAAGACTTTCCGACTGCCCCAGGCCCGGACGCTCACCGACCAACAGGATCACCACTTTGGCACTAAGAATTTCGCCAATCTGGTCTTCAATCTTGACGCGCCCATAGCGTACAAAGAACGGTGTGCCTACTTTCAGCCCGGCCTGTTGCAACCCCGCCAGCAACGGCGGCAGGATCTCTTCATAGTTGGCAGTAACAGCATCAGTAGACAGACCATCAGAAACGACCACCTGAACATCCGGGCTCATCAGGCACTGAGTCCTCAGGGCCTCGATGGCCTCCTGACTCAGGCGACGGCCCATATCCGGGCGGGTCAGATACAGGTTTTTGTCACTGATTTCTGAACGCACTTCCAGCAAGCCCTGTGCCTCTACCCACGCCTGCGGCACCTCTTTTAGCACTGTGTCTTTTGAACGGGAGTGATCGGCGAGGAAGCGCAGCAACGCCTGGGTGCGCGGACGCGGACCGGCGCGGCCAGTACACACGCGTGCGGCAGTACTCCGGCGTAACTCGGTCAACACATCGGCACGATGCGGATCCTCAACGCCAATCCAGGCTTTAGCTTCCGTGGAACCTAAATCCAGAACGCAGCTCTCTACCTCCGCGGGTACAGCACCTTGCATCGCAGCGCATTTCTCTGCCGCCAGCGGCGTGGATACCTGCGGCTGTTCCATTGACGCCAGAACGCCACGTACAATTTCTTCAATTTGTTTTTGATCCATCAGGTGTCATCTCCGCGTCTTCAGAAGAACAGTGACGGGTCGCCGGCCCGTTTGGTCAGGCGACCGTTTGCCATAATGCCCATGGTTTCCAGCCAGCGTTCAAACTCCGGCGACGGACGCAGATTCAGTAACTGCCTGACGGTCGCTGTATCATGGAACGCGGTGGTCTGATAGTTGAGCATGATGTCGTCGCCGAGCGGCATGCCCATGATGTAGTTGCAACCGGCACTCGCGAGCAGGATCATCAAGTTCTCATTGAGATTCTGATCGGCGTCGGCGTGGTTGGTGTAGCAGCAATCACAGCCCATAGAGATACCGCTGAGCTTGCCCATAAAGTGGTCTTCCAGACCGGCGCGAATAATCTGCCGATCGTTGTAGAGATACTCCGGCCCGATAAAGCCCACCACGGTATTCACCAGAAAGGGATCGTAGTGCCGGGCCAGACCGTAGTTACGTGCTTCCATCGTTACCTGATCGGCGCCAAAGTTAGCGCCAGCTGAAAGCGCGGACCCCTGCCCGGTTTCGAAATAGAGGCAGTTCTCTCCGGCAATACGGTTAAACTCCGCGCCGACCGCACGGGCCTCATCCAGCATCGCCAGCTCCACGCCAAACTCTTTTAAGCCTTTTTCGCTGCCGCAAATGCTCTGGAAAATCAGTCCGCCCGGCGCACCGCGACGAATGGCTTCGATCTGGGTGGTGACGTGCGCCAGCACACAGCCCTGAGTCGGAATATTGAACTTGTCGATAACGCCATATACGGTGTCCAGCACCCGACTTAAGTTCTCCACGTCATCGGTCACCGGGTTAACACCGATCACCGCATCACCGGCGCCAAAAGAGAGACCTTCGTAGATT
The DNA here is from genome assembly GCF_965644225.1 of Phytobacter sp. V91. Classification (NCBI taxonomy): domain Bacteria; kingdom Pseudomonadati; phylum Pseudomonadota; class Gammaproteobacteria; order Enterobacterales; family Enterobacteriaceae; genus Phytobacter; species Phytobacter sp. V91. The sequence goes on from NZ_CBFFRJ010000048.1 coordinate 12,209, forward strand.
TGTGCGGCGATGCTCTGCACATCATCGCGCGTGTCATTGGGCTGCAAACGACAGCTGAATGTGCCGGGCAGACCAATTGTGGTATTGGCCTTTTTGACAACCGGCATCTTCTTGCCGCCGTAGATTAGATCGGCGTTGGAACAAATTTTGGCAACGGCAGCCACTACTTCCGAGGTCAGTCCTTTGCGGATAAAGGCAATATCGTCGCTGGTCACTTCGTCATTCAGTATGTATTCGCGCAGATCGCTGATGGCCCAGTTCTTAATCCGTTGATAGGCGGTCTCATTGACGTCATCCTGAATCAGACGCGTGACGCAGTCCTCTTCATAGGGGATAACCGGGTGATTACGGATATCGGCAACGGTCATATCGGACAGTACCTGCTTCGCCGCCACGCGCTGCTGCGAACTTTCCGCAGCAACCCCCGCCAGTACATCGCCCGAACGCAGTTCATTGGCTTTCGCCAGTACCTCTTTTACATCCTTAAACTGATAAACATTGCCGAACAATGTGGTCTTTAGTTTCATAAGTCGTTCCCTCAGGAAGGAAATGCGAGTGATTTCACCGTCACCGGCACAACCGAGCCGCCAAAAAGAGGCGTACCAATGTCGATATAGTCCCCCGCCTGAACGATCACTTCGTCAATGACCGCCAGCGGGTGTTGCTGTAAATGCGGGCGTAACAGCATGCCCAGCGCTTTGCCCACATCCTGCCGGGCCACCACCAACAGCGGGTGCGGATTCGCAAACCGGGCGACAAATATCAGAAGCGCGTCGATAACTTTAAGTAAGGCGGCATAACGCACGGGTAGTGATGCGGGAAGCGCCAGCACATAGGCGTCGGTTTGCGGGGAAAGATCGAGCTGGATCAGCGCCTGATGCCATGCATTAACAAGACTGGATTCATCGACAGGGATCGCTACCGGCAGATTGCGCAGCGGAAGCGCAACATCCTCCAGCCAGAGGGTACTGCCAGAGAGCGACAGCGTGTGCGCCCCGGCGCCAATAACCGTAGCGCGCAGGGTCTGCGCCGGGAACTGCACGTTCATTTCACGCAGGCGCGGATGCTCATGCAGCACAGTTGCCAGCAAAGGGCCGATATCATAAAAACAGAACGCGTCGGCGGGTTGATGGCGATAACACTCTCCCACGCCCCCGGACAGGGTAATCACCTGCGGCTTTACACCCGCAGGCAGCATCCCGGTTTGCATCAGCTTTTGCGCCAACGGTGACAGCGTACCGTCAATAACGTCGACAATCAGGTTCGCCATGCGACGCACCACCTGCATGAGTTGCGCAGCAGTAAGCGCACTTGCATCACTACCGACGCCGAAGATCTCATCCACGATCGCCTGGCCTGGCTGATGTGTATGAGTCACCCGTCCCTGACCGTCGGTCTCCAGCAATCGGCCGCCGACATTCAGGCATGCGGTGCCACTGACTTTCCCGGCATCGAACAGGGCATAGTTTGAGGTGCCACCGCCAATATCGATGTTCAGGACGCGACACAGACGCTGTTCAGAAAGCGTTTGCGCCCCCGCGCCGTGTCCGGCAATCACCGATTCCAGGTGCGGCCCGGCGCTGGCGACAACAAAATCGCCCAGAGTCTGTGCGAGAGTCATCACCACCGGGCGGGCATTACGGGTCTTTGCACTCTCGCCGGTGATAATGATGGCCCCGGAGTCCACCGATTCGGGAGCAACGCCTGCGGCCTGATACTGGGCCAACACCAGTGCCTTGAGTTGCGTCTCATTTAAGCCGCCCTGCTTATCCACGGGGGTAAAAAAGACCGGGCTTTGCCAGCTAATTTCACGTTTGATGAATTCATAACGCGGTACCTGTGACACCGCTGCACGGTTCACCAGCTCAAGACGCGAGAAGATCACCTGCGTGGTGGTGGTACCGATATCGATACCGACGCTCAGCAACTGGCGCCTGTTCACGATTGCGCCTCCGCGTCGGTTTTCGCCGTTGCCGGAACATGTTTATCTTTTGGCACCAGTAACATCGCCACGCCAATCGCGGTGACGCCGCCAATCAACTTGCCGACGATCATCGGGAAAATCATCGCATTCATGTTGGCGGCAGCAAAACCTAAATGGTCGCCAAGCGCGAACGCGGCGGAAACGGCAAATGCGCAGTTGATCACTTTGCCACGCGTATCCATCTGCTTCATCATGCCAAACATCGGAATATTATTGGCCAGCGTTGCCACCATACCAGCCGCTGCAATGTTGTTTACTTTCAGGAGAAGACCGACGCTCATTAGCGGTTTTTCAAACCAGCGGGTCAGCAACAACACCATCGGGTAGGCCCCAAGCAGCACGCAGGAGATGGAACCGATAACTTCAATGGCGCGCATCACTTCGCCTGGTTTGTCGCCAACGGCCATAAAAATAGGGTCGAGACCCGGGATCAGCTCCCAGCCCAACAGGAACTTAATGACCGCCGCCGCCAGGCCGATAGTGATCAGCGCGACGAGAATTTTGGCGAAGATCTGAAAGCCGTTAATCATTTTTTCCGGGATGAATTTCAGCCCCAGCGCCACCAGCACAGCGACAATCAGCACCGGGATCATATTCATCAGGATCAACGCAAAGGTAAAATCCACTGGCTGCCCGTTTATCTCAACGCCGGAATACATCGCAACTAAACCGCCAGCAATACAGCCAATAGGTATAGTGACAATGCCCGCCAGCACCCCAAGCGCCAGATAACGTCGGTCAGAGGGGTCGATAATGCCGAGTGCTACGGGGATAGAGAAAACAAGGGTCGGGCCCATCATCGCGCCCAGAATCAATCCGGAGAACAGCCATGCGGCCACATCGCCGCCGGCTAACTCTTTAGCAAGGAAAAAACCGCCCATATCGCAGGCCAACAGCGTTCCTGCAAACATGGATGGGTTCGCGCCCAACATCTCATACAGTGGAATGATGATTGGCCCCAGCAGATACGCCAGCACCGGCGCCAGCGCAGTCATACCAACCATCGCCAGGCCCAGCGCGCCCATGGCCATAAAACCTTCTTCAAATTGACTACCGGCACCCTCAATACTCTTACCGAACTTACCGAGGAAGCGCGCAGCCCCACCGAACTGAGACAGGATCCTGTCCACGGCGGCAATCAGCATAAAGAACATCATGATGTACATGATGATTTCGTTAATTCCCATTCCCCTTTCTCCCTGTCATTGAGTGACATCTTTAGTGTGCTGCCGCGTACAGGCTGACAATCTGTTCCTGAGTCGCGGTTCGTGGGTTACTGCTGAGGCAAATGTCGTCCAGCGCGGCCTGTGCCCATGCGCTGTAATGCGAAGACTGAGCGCCGGTGTCGGTAAGCCGTTTTGCCAGACCAACATCGGCGATCAGTTCACTGACGGCGGCGATCGCGTTGAGATCGTCGGCTTTCTTGTTGGTTAAGGCCCGACCGATATGGCTAAAACGTTCGCGGCAGACCATGCGATTAAACTCCATCACCGTCGGCAACAGCATGGCGTTCGCCTGGCCGTGCGGTATGTGCAATGTCGCGCCCGGCGGATGAGCCATCGCATGGCACAGCCCCAGGCCCCCGCTCGAAAACGCCATTCCTGCCATACAGGAAGCCAGCAACATATTTTCCCGCGAGGCCAAGCAGTGGCCATTGCCCACCGCCTTCGGCAACGACTTGCCGATCATCGCAATCGCCCCCATCGCCAGGCTGTCGGTAAAAGGCGTTGCGTTGAGCGCAACATATGCCTCTACCGCATGGGTCAGTGCATCTATTCCAGTCATCGCGGTGATGTGTGATGGAATGCTTTCCGTCAGCGCCGCATCCAGGATCGCGACATCCGGCATCATCAGAGCATGCGCCAGCACCTGCTTGCGTCCGGTCGCGGCATCGATAATCACCGTCACGTTGGTCGTTTCCGACCCGGTTCCCGCCGTCGTTGGCACCGCAATCAGCGCAAGACGCGGCCGTAATGTGCTTTGCGTCGTTACTTCCGCCAGCGACTGAGTGGGATTCGTCGCCAGCAACGCCACTGCTTTCGCCGCATCCAGCACCGAGCCTCCGCCAAAAGCCACTACGCCATCGCATTTCGACTCACGCAGTTGCGCGGCCGCCGCACAAACATCCGTCATGCAGGGTTCCCCCACCGGACACGGCCAAAGCGTCATTGCCACACCTTTCATTGCCAGGCTGCGCGTAAGTCCGGCCGTCATGCCTGTCTGATGCAAAAAGCTGTCGACCATCACGAACAGATGTTTCAGCCCACGAGATTTCGCTTCCGGTCCACAGGCGCTCAACGCGCCCAGACCGCACAGCGTGACCGGCGGAACGCTGAACGTTTTCACCCGTTGCAGGTTCAGGGTGTCAAATGCCTGAAAGAGCGCTGTCTGCAATTCGGCCTGCATGGATCCCCTCCGCTTTATTTATCCCGCTGTTCGCTATCGCCAGCGGCGTCATAAACAAACTGTGTTGTGGTAAATGCACCTGTAACTGCGGGAATCGCTGACGAAACAGTGCATCAACGCCAGGCTGCATACAGGCGCCTCCCGCCAGCCATAAATCCGCAATCCCTTGCCCTTTGATATGCCGGGCGACAATCTCTGCCATCTTTTCGTAGACCGGCCTGACCACCGGCCAGATTTCCGCCCCGTTGTCACGCTTGTAGCGCTCCGCCTCTTCAAGTTGCATGCGGCGATTCCCGGCCAGCGTCAGAGAAATGTGATGCCCTCCCGTTGCTTCATCTGCTGAGCTGGTCACCTTGCTTTGTTTGACGATAGCGATCCCGGTGGTACCGCCACCGATATCCACCACGCCCGCGTTATCCAGCTGCAGTAACTCAGCAACAGCTGTCGGCTCATCCAGTACATGGCTCACCTCCAGCCCGGCGGACTCCAGCACATTGATGGAAATTCGCGGGTCAGTACCCGGCGGAAACGAGGTCGCCGCATGGGTAAACCGGCGTCCTAGCTGCTGCCCGAGCGTATTGAGATGACGGCGGACAATTTTCACGGCGCCGAAGAAATCCCAGACGATGCCGTCACGCACCACGTCGGCCCAGTCGAGACAGACCGCGACCGGATTTCCCTCACTGTCGACAACCATCGACACCACATCGCAGGTCCCCAAATCCACGCCCAACCACAGTGCGGCGTCGTTTTGCGCAGGCGTTTGATTACACAGTTCTGCCGCCCTTTGCAGCCGTGGCGTGAGCCAACGTGATTCGTCATGCGCCATCTTTCATTCCTTATACAATTCGAAACGCATCCACCAGCACGCAGCGACGCAGCCGCACAAATGTGCGCGCGCTGGTCACGCCTTCCCCGGTTGGCGTCGTAATGGTCATGGTGGTCCAGCCTTCGCCTCCCAGCCCAAGTCCGGCAATGCAGGGGCCGTTTTTGACGAAAATGCTGGTGTCGATGGCGGTTGCCATCTGGTTCATATTGTCGATATTGCGCGAGTGCATCGCTGCCGTATGATGACAACCCCCTTCCAGGGTTACCGCCAGCGCAATGGCCTCTTCGACGCTGTCAACCCGCACCACGGAAAGCACTGGCATCATTAGTTCGCTGACGGCAAATGGATGAGTCGCAGAGGTTTCGACAAACAGCAGGCGCGTATGCGCTGGTACGTTCAGACCAATCGCGGCGGCGATTTTGCTGGCATCTCGCCCCACCCAGTCGCGGTTGACCGTTCCCTTGCCATGCTCGTCGATGTTTTTCAGTAATATTGACTGTAACTGCCCGGCCTGAGCGCTCGTCAGTTTCACCGCATCTTCGCCTTCCATCAGGCGCATCAACTCGTCGGCAACGCTCCCGACAACAATCAGCACCTTCTCATCGGCACAGATAATGTTGTTATCAAAAGACGCCCCTTTGACGATCGATTGCGCGGCACGCTCAAGGTCTGCGGTCTCATCAACCACAACAGGCGGATTCCCCGCGCCTGCAGCAATCAGACGTTTATTGGTATGTTTCCGTGCCGCATCGACCACCGCCTCGCCGCCTGTAACCACCAACAGACCAATGCCCGGGTACTTAAACAGTCGCTGTGCGGTTTCAATATCCGGGTTCGCAACGGTCACTAACAGGTTTTCCGGGCCACCAGCCGCGACAACCGCCTGGTTAAGCAATGTGATGGCGCGTTGCGAAACCTTTTTCGCTGCCGGGTGGGGGGCAAACACCACGCTATTGCCTGCGGCAATCAGGCTGATGGCGTTATTGATTACCGTGGCCGCCGGATTAGTGGACGGCGTCACCGATGCCACAACACCCCAGGGCGCGTTTTCAATCAACGTTAAACCGTTATCCCCCGTCAACACCTGGGGCGATAAACACTCCACACCCGGCGTACCGCGCGCCTGTGCCACATTTTTGGCAAATTTATCTTCAACACGTCCCATGCCCGTTTCAGCGACTGCCAGTTCCGCTAATTCTCTGGCATGTTTTTCACCGGCTTGACGAATAGCCAGGATTGCCAGCTGGCGCATCGCTACGCTCTTCAGTCCTTGTTGGGCAACTGTTGCTGCGCTTACCGCGTCATCCAGTGAGACAAAGACGCCGGTTTCATGAACGACACAGTCAGCCTGGCTGCGGTCTTTCATCTTCAGCAACACCGCGTTGACGACCTGTTCAATATCCTGTTGATTCATGATTTTCTGCCTTATTTATGGAAGACCACCCGACCGCCCGCCACCACTTCATCGACAATGCCGATGACGCACAGATCGACAGGCGATGTTTCGCACTTGTGTGCCTGGCGGGCGGAACTGCCGCTGACCAGCAGCACCCACTCCCCGGTGCCAGCACCGATATTGTCGATAGCGATGGCACACTGGCTGTCAGGGTTTCCCTGCGCATTCACCATTTCCACCATCAGCAATTTGTCGTGCGCCAGCCCCTGATGACGTACGGTACAAACGACCTGTCCTGTGACGACTGCCAGTTTCATACTCGCCTCCGTGGCATTTTCAGGTAAAACCTCCCCCTGCCCTCCGTAGAGAACATTGCGAAAAGTAGAGGAAGTGACGTCAGTGAATGACGTCACCGGGGATGGTTACATGTTGTTGCTGTCGTCTTTGAGACCGATTGGGAACACTTCTTCCAGATCGCCATGGGGACGTGGAATAACATGCACGGAGACCAGTTCACCGATACGCTGCGCTGCCGCAGCCCCGGCATCGGTCGCGGCTTTGCAGGCAGCCACATCGCCGCGCACCATCGCGGTGACCAGTCCGCCGCCAATCTGTTTTACGCCAACCAGTTTCACCCGTGCGGCTTTAACCATCGCGTCTGAGGCCTCAACCAGTGCGACCAGGCCCCGGGTTTCGATCATTCCTAATGCTTCCATTGTGTTTTCCTCATTTTGGGGTCCAGAACGGGACCTTATACATACCCATCAGTCTGACGCGGCACTGCTGCCACCAACGCCAGTTCGATTATTTCCTGTACGCTACAACCCCGGGAAAGGTCGTGAAGCGGCGCGGCAAGCCCTTGAATCAGCGGGCCGACAGCACGATACCCCCCCAAACGCTGTGCAATTTTGTAACCGATATTGCCCGCCTCCAGCGACGGGAAGACCATCACATTGGCCTTCCCCTGTAATGGGCTGGCAGGTACCTTTTGTGCGGCAACATCCGGCACAAACGCGGCATCAAACTGTAATTCTCCATCCACCATCAACTGGGGCGCTCGTTCACGAACGATATCTGTTGCCTGTTCGACGTTAGCCGCATTGGGATGGTGCGCGCTGCCATGACTGGAAAACGACAGCATCGCGACCCTGGGTTCTTCACCGGTGATTGCCCGCCAGGTCTCAGCGCTGGCAATCGCGATGTCCGCCAGTTGCGCCGCCGTAGGCTGCGGCACCACGCTGCAGTCGGCAAAGCCTAATGGACTCCCTGCATGCTGCGGCAGCATCAGGAAGAGTGAAGACAAGGTTTTACAGCCCGGCTGCAAACCAATGATGCGCAACCCCGCCCGCAGCACCTGAGCTGTTGAAGAGAGATTGCCTGCAATACAAACATCTGCTTTTCCTGAACTCACCATGGCTGCGGCGAACAGCAGCGGCGCGTTGAGTTTCTCAATCGCATCTGCTGGCGTTTTCTCACCGGCTCTGGCCTGCCAGCGGCGGGCAAATGCTTCCCGCAGAGGAAAATTGCTACGAGGATCAATAACCTGAAGACCATCCAGGGCAATGCGATGCGCGAGCGCAAACTGGCGCATCTCAAACGGACTGGCCACCAGAACGGGGTTCGCCAGCCCCTGCTGTTGCAGGTAATGCGCAGCTTTGAGCACCCGTTCATCCAGCGCATCGGGGAAGATAACCCTGGCCGGAGTACGTCTGGCCCACTCGCGGCAACGTTCAATGATCATGACCACCTCCCAACCGCTGTTGAATCTGACCAACCGACAGCGGATGTTTCACCACGCTCAGGATCATCATCACGTAAACAGCGCTCGACAGACGGTTAAGCGCCTGCAAGATATCTGCTCGCAGTACATCGAACCCGCGGGTAATAAAAAGCCGGGCAGCAACGATTTCCGTCTCGCGCACTTTGCTGCGCAGCAGGTTCAGCAATGCAGCGTCCCGTCCGTGACTGGCTTCTGGCACCAGGTGATCGTGGTCGAGGTAAGGCAGTGGGTGATGCGAAAGCCGGTGCAACTCTTCCTCGCTGAATCCCATGATGGATTGTGATGCCAGCGGTTCGTCCATTGCATCAGCGCGCATGATATTTCCCAACCGCGAGCGAATATCAGCAAGCCAGGGTTGCCACTGTTCCGGCAATTCAATTTGCAGCCACACCGTCAGGGCAATGGTGCTGTCCAGTGCGGCGCGAAATTCCAGACGAGGGTCGTTTTTAGCGACCATTATTTCCGCCGTCAGGTGGGTAAGCGTATCGGGCTTTTTCATTACTTCCTGATGGCACAACCCACAGCATGCCCGCGGGTGCGTATCGCTACTGGTCAGGCCATGTACTGGCTGGGGCGGCGACGTGTCGTCATCGACATATAGCGACCCTTGTTTATCCATAAACTTAATTCGCAGGCGACGGCTTTCCAGCAACTCCCTGGCGGACGGCGTCAGTTGAGCGTCAACGGGAAGGTGAATTTCAGCCCCTTCGCTGAGCGTATGATTTGCTCGCAGCCACGCTTCAGTAATGAAATCCTTCATATATCCGCCTTAGCAGGACTGCCAATTAGCAGGCCAGGCCACATACAAAAATTTCACAGTCGAGGGCGTGCCAAACTCAATGCTGGAGCCTTTCGGGATGAACATGACATCCCCGGCTTTGGCAATCATGGTTTCACCTTCGTGCCGCACGTGTAGTTCGCCTTCCAGCACCATGTCGATCTCATCGTAATTCAAGGTCCATGGAAAAAAGGCGTTGTCCCATTGCATAAAACCAGCCGCCATACTGCTGCCGTCTTTGTCGGTGACTAAATCCGTTAAACCGACGCAATGTGGTTCTGCCCCGACAAAACGGCCGAACTTCACGCTGCCTCCGTCAATGACTTTCACGCCCCCCTTACCCGTTACCGACGCGAACCCCGGTTTCATCTCGTCTTGTTCCAGCGACTGTTTTTCCTTCATCACTTTAGCCATCAGTTGCACCACCAGGCTTTCGGTGAACTGCCCTTCCGGCAACTGGGCAATGATGGTTTCACGAATACGCTGACTTTCTGATTTGCTCTTTGAAAGCGGTTGCGTAATCGAGGTATTTTCGTCACATTCCACGATCATCATCCCCAGTTGTTCCGCAACTTCCCGGGCCTCCGGGGTGATGATACTGGTGCGTAAAACAACCGATAATCTCTGCTCGCCTTGTGCGTGGGCCGCACGAATGTCGTTAGCGGTAATTAGTTTTTTCACCAGCCTCTTCCTCCTGTTCTGTAAGTGCCGCCAGATAATCCGCCAGATACTGCACTCTGCCCGGGTCATGGGTATTAAGTTCGAAAATGGGTTCTGCAAACCCCAACTCGCAAAGTAATTGCCGCGTTGCGGCGACATCAGCATCTGGTAAGTCTGTTTTACTGATCACGGCGATATGCCGTCTGCTGCTACCGATATCCAGCAACCCGGCAGGCAAACGATTTTCCCGGTCATTTGCCGCATGAACATAAATCAGCGTATCAATATCTTGGAGCGTATTTATTAACGCGTGATACCAACGAGGGTGGCTAAAATATTCTCCGGGGGTATCAATATCGCCGCTGTCATTAAATTCCACCGACTGCGTTTTTCTGGCGAGGGAATAATCCCCTTGCAATGCATTAAAAAGCGTTGTTTTTCCCGCCCCTATCCCCCCAACAAATGCGATTCGTGTCATCGCTACCTCTAATTAACTTTTCGTCAGATCACACACCGTAAATTTTAATAATCGGCCCAGACCACTTATCGTCTGCAATAACGCCTCTTCCACCGCCCCAACCGAACCATAAATCACCAGCGCGCCGCTGAATCTGTCAAGAAAACCAATGTGGACATCAGCGGCTTTCATGGCAAAATCGCCAGCGATCATCGCCGTTTCCCCTGGTGTCAACGTCATAATGCCAATGGCACCGGCCTCTGGAACGCCAATTTTCTTCGCCAGTTCGTCACCAGGGTGCGCAATAAGATGGGCCAGTGTTATCTGTTTTCCCGGCACAAATTCCTGAATGATGCGTTCTTTATCCATGGTTGCCCCTCCCTGAAACTGGCCTTATCCTGGCAAGTTTCTTTCAGAGCAAATAACAAAATTCGGCAAGGTGATTTAAAAGTTGAAGTGGATCACTAACTAAATAAAATAAATCCACATAACTAAAGAATGATAAAAATGTTGTTTAGTGATCCGCGTCTGATAAAAAACTCCGCGCATGATGAGATCTTTACCGCAATCCGCGGCAGAGGTTAACGGTGTTATTTATTCCTGGTAATTAGATTTACCGCTAATAATATTCAGGCCCCGCAGGGGTTATTGGCGGGAACAAGGGTGCAGAAATTCAGGAAAGTATGGAGGACGCCGGCAGGATGAGTGTAATGGCCAGCAATAAAAGAAAGGGCTTTCCTGCAAGTGCACAAGAAATCCCCATAAATATGATAGCGCCTGGAAAAAAATGCCTGTCAATGACCTGACAGGCATTACCATTTGCAGGGCACTTTTTTAGCGCGAAGAGATTACTCGGCGCCCGGCTCTTCAGATTTGTACTTCGCCGCAGTTTCTTTGATCAGTGGCTGCAATTCGCCGCGCTGATACATCTCGATGATGATGTCGCAACCGCCAACCAGTTCACCGTCAACCCACAGCTGCGGGAAAGTCGGCCAGTTCGCGTATTTCGGCAGCTCAGCACGGATATCCGGGTTTTGCAGGATGTCGACGTAAGCGAAGCGTTCGCCACAGGCAGACAGCGCCTGGACAGCCTGCGCGGAGAAACCGCAGCTAGGCAGCTTCGGGGAACCTTTCATATACAGCAGGATCGGGTTCTCAGCGATTTGGGTCTGGATTTTTTCAAGGGTAGTGCTCATTGTCTTGCTTCCTTCAACTTCTTCTCGGCAGATACCTGTCATTGTAACGGTTCAGGCAAGCAACAGAAAATAACATTTTGTTCACCACTCATTATTTTATCGTCTGTCAGCAAAAGATTCATTCAGAATAGTACTTATCAGCACATCACCACCCCGTGATAGTTCAACAATTGACCTTCTTCCTCTCATAACTGGTGATTTTTTTTGCGCTTGCTAACGAAACAGAGCTTAGATGCAAAAACCCTATTAACTTTTCTGCTTTTTATAGATTAGAATCGACCCGGTTCTAAATCATACGCAAGCATTATTGAATGCATGCACTTATTCAGGGGATTGCTCAGTGGCGCGAATTAATACAGCTTCGATCACGCTCTGTGCTTTGTTATTCACAACGCTCACCTTCACACCTCTTGCGAATGCTTCCGGGCAGACGCGAGGCTCGGCTGTGCAGAAGACGCATCAGGTGAAAACATCCGAACGTAAGAAAACCAGCACGACAGAAAAAACATCAAAGAAAAGCAGTGGCACCGCCTCTAAGGCAGCAGTAAAAAGCAAAACTCAAAAAGCGACGGCGATAACCAAAACGTCGACCGCCAGCAAAAAAACCACCAGCACTAAAATCAGCAAGAACACCTCCCGCCATAGTAAATCCAGCAAGACACCCGCAACCGTGGTTGCTATGACGGAAACATGCACAAAACGTAAAGGCCATAAAGCGAGTTGTGTAAAAGTAAAAAATGGTAAACCGCTGACGATTTCAGAAGCACATAAAGTTCGTATCCAGAAGATCCAGAAAACCGCAATGTCAAAACTGATGAATCAGATTGGCAAGCCTTATCACTGGGGCGGCACCTCTCCGATGACCGGTTTTGATTGCAGTGGCCTGGTGTACTACGCGTATAAAGATCTCGTGAAATTCCGCATTCCCCGCACGGCAAACGAAATGTATCACCTGCGTGATGCCTCTCCGGTCAATGTTGCGGAACTGGAAAGCGGCGACCTGGTTTTTTTCCGTACTCAGGGACGCGGTACGGCTGACCATGTGGGTGTGTATGTCGGCAACGGCAAATTCATCCAGTCTCCACGTAGCGGTCAGGATATTCAGATAACCTCTTTAAGCGAAGACTACTGGCAGCGTCATTACGTCGGCGCCCGCCGTGTTGTGAACCCCAAAACCATTCGTTAGTTCCTCTGCCTGCCGCATCTGCGGCAGGTAACTCCCTCTTTTGCCACCGGTTTCGATTTGCTACCATTCCCTTGCGTTCAATGTGGTTATTGAATGCATAAAATTATAAGGAGTGAAGCAATGTCGTTCGAACTACCTGTATTACCGTATGCAAAAGACGCTCTGGTACCGCATATTTCCGCGGAAACCCTGGAGTTCCACTATGGCAAGCATCATCAAACCTACGTGACTAACCTGAACAATCTGCTGAAAGACACGCCGCTTGAGGGCAAGACGCTGGAAGAGATTATTCAGCAGTCGGAAGGTGGCGTGTTTAATAATGCCGCTCAGGTATGGAACCACTCATTTTACTGGCAGTGCCTGGCACCGAATGCCGGAGGCGAGCCTTCAGGCGTGTTAGCTGCGGCCATCACTGACGCCTTTGGCAGTTTTACTGATTTCAAAGCGCAGTTCACTGATGCGGCGCTGAAAAATTTCGGCTCCGGCTGGACGTGGTTGGTAAAAAACGCGGATGGCAAACTGGCAATTGTCTCGACGTCAAATGCCGGAACACCGCTAACCAGCGGCGCAACGCCGCTGTTGACGGTCGATGTCTGGGAACATGCCTATTACATTGACTACCGCAATGCGCGCCCGGTTTATCTGGAACATTTCTGGGCACTGGTAAACTGGGATTTTGTGGCGAAAAATCTCGCCGCATAAGATGCAGGAGGGGAAACCCTCCTGCTTTTTGTCTTACTCAGCGACAGAGCACACGGGCTTTGCCGACTGACGCCCGGAGAGAAGCACCAGCAGCAATGCCATTGCAGCAATGAAAGCGCCAGTCAGCGGGACAAAAGCATACCCCAGACCTGCGGAAAGCACTGCCCCACCCGCCGCCGCGCCCAGCGCATTACCTAAGTTGAAAGCCCCGATATTCACTGAGGATGAAAGCCCTGGCGCTTCATGAGCGACCCGCATCACGCGCATTTGCAACGGCGGCACTATCGCAAAGGTCGCCGCGCCCCAGACAACCATACTGATTGCTGCCCCCACCTCATTGCGTGCAAGCCAGGGGATCGCCAGCATAATTGCGATAAGCAGCAGTAAAAAGCCTTTCAGTGTACCGGTCACCGAGCGGTCCGCCAGTTTGCCGCCGAGGTAATTGCCCAAAGAGAAGCCCACGCCAATCAGCACCAGCATGGCGGTAATAAATGCCGGACCAGCATCAGCAATGTCATGCAGTACCGGTGAGATATAGGTATAGAGCGTAAACATCGCTCCGGCGCCAAGAACGGTGGTTAACAGGGCAGAGACGACCTGCGGGCGCATCAGAACGGTCAGTTCTTTGCGTACATCGGGTTTCTCCCCGGCACTGCCTTTTGGCAGGGAGAGATACAGACTTACCATTGCAATCACGCCAAGACCGGCAGTCGCCAGGAAGGACATCCGCCAGCCAATGGTTTCACCAAGCCAGGTTGCAGCGGGCACTCCGCCAATATTGGCGATGGTCAGTCCCATAAACATGGTTGCAACCGCACTGGCCTGCTTCTCTTTTGCAACCACGCTTGCCGCCACAACCGAACCCAGGCCAAAAAACGCTCCGTGATTGAGGCTGGTGATAATGCGCGACAGCATCAGGGTGGTGTAGTCGGGAGCGATGGCTGACAGCACATTCCCGAGGGTAAAGATGGCCATTAAAAAGATAAGCGCATTACGTCTGGCGCGATGTGAAAGCAGCAACGTCATTAACGGCGCCCCCACCATGACCCCAATGGCATAGGCGCTGATCAGCATCCCGGCGGCGGGAATGGAGACATCGACGCCGCGCGCAATCACGGGCAGTAATCCCATTGGCGAGAACTCAGTGGTGCCGATACCAAACGCGCTGACAGCCAGGGCAAGCAGTGGGAAATTGATTTTCATGATTTATTAACTCCGGAAATGCGGTGTCGTTAGCCGACAGCCTCGCAGAAGAGAAAAGTATGACATAAATCACAAAAAACAGCGGTTAGCGATATGAGAAAAGACTATTGCCGGAAAGAGAATAATGGGGGGAAACGTCGAGGGAGAGGTGCCTCCCTCGTGGTCAATCAATTCAGAGCAGCAGTCATTGCACCCGCCACGATCACGGCAAGCACGATTACGGTGGTCATTAAAGAAAACTTCAGGTCGGTACTCATCAATTTTTCTCCTTTTCTAATTCCCCACAAAAAGTGAGATAGCGCATTTTTGCATAAATAAACGTAAAAATCTTGCAGGAATTAGATTGATATACGTTTTAGCACTTCCCCTTTTGGTCAAGATAAGACAAAATTCGACGCTAAATTTATTAGCGTACCGGCCATTGACTCCCCTCCTGACGTCCAGTGTCTTTTTCCCGGCGTAATACAGTCCCTCGCGCGGGCAAAGGGTGAAGTAAGGCAAACGTTTACCTTAAGTATTTTCAGGAGCTTATGATATGGCATGGAGTGACATCTGATGGCAACGATCAAAGACGTAGCGAAGCGAGCAAACGTTTCCACCACAACCGTATCACATGTAATTAACAAGACGCGTTTCGTGGCTGAAGAGACGCGTAACGCTGTGTGGGCGGCAATCAAAGAGCTTCATTATTCGCCGAGCGCCGTCGCCCGTAGCCTCAAGGTGAATCACACCAAATCCATTGGTCTGCTGGCGACCAGCAGTGAAGCGGCCTACTTTGCCGAGATCATTGAAGCCGTTGAGAAAAACTGTTTTCAGAAGGGTTACACCCTGATTCTGGGCAATGCCTGGAACAATTTTGAAAAACAAGGCGCTTACCTGTCGATGATGGCGCAAAAACGCGTCGACGGCCTGCTGGTGATGTGTTCCGAATACCCGGAATCACTGCTCAATATGCTCGAAGAGTATCGCCATATTCCGATGGTGGTTATGGACTGGGGTGAAGCGAAAGCTGACTTTACCGACACCGTTATCGATAACGCGTTTGAAGGCGGCTATATGGCCGGGCGCTATCTGGTCGAGCGCGGTCACCGCGATATTGGCGTTATCCCCGGCGCGCTGGAGCGTAACACCGGCGCGGGTCGCCTGGCCGGTTTTATGAAGGCCATGGACGAGGCGCATATCAGCGTCCCGGAAAACTGGATTGTGCAGGGTGATTTTGAACCTGAGTCCGGTTACCGCGCGATGCAACAGATCCTGGCGCAATCGCCGCGTCCGACCGCTATCTTCTGCGGCGGCGATATTATGGCGATGGGGGCACTGTGCGCCGCGGATGAGATGGGGCTGCGCGTGCCGCAGGACATTTCGCTGATCGGCTACGATAACGTGCGCAACTCCCGCTTCTTTACCCCGGCGCTGACCACCATCCACCAGCCGAAGGATTCGCTGGGGGAGACCGCATTCAATATGCTGCTTGACCGTATCGTGAACAAACGCGAAGTGTCGCAGTCCATCGAAGTCCACCCGCGGCTGATTGAACGTCGTTCCGTGGCTGATGGCCCTTTCCGCGACTATCGCCGTTAATCTGCTTTCCCGGGAGCAGGTCAATCCTGCTCCCACAGCCACTCCCGGTTCAGTGTTTCACTGTCCCCCAGGTAGCTGAGTAACCAGTTCAGCGCAGGTGAGGCGTCATTTTGTTGCCATGTCAGGCAGCAGGCCGCATCCGGGAACGGATTTTCCAGCTCCAGCGCCACCCACTCTCCCCGGTCAAGCCACGGGCGCGCGAAATGCGCCGGAACCATCCCCACACATAATCCGGCAGAGAGACAGGCCGCCGAGGATTCCCAGTCCGGGGCCACGACCCGCTTTTGATTGTTCAGCAGCCAGGTAATGCGTTTGGGTAACGATCGCGAGGTATCTTCCCGCACCAGTGAAGGCCAGTTGCGTAATGTATCGTCACTCAGTGGGCCGTCGAGACTCGCCAGCGGATGGTGTTGCGCAACCACACATTTCCAGCTCAGCATGCCCATATCGCGGAAAGTGTAACGCCCTCCCACCGGAATAGCCTGCGTTGCCCCGATAGCCAGCTCAACGCGACCATCAGCCAGCGCATCCCACACGCCATTGAACACTTCCTGGAACACCAGCAGTTCCACATCACTAAAATGGCGATAAAAATCAACAATCATTTGCCGGGTACGCTCAGGCTTAACAATATTGTCGACCGCAATCGCCAGCTGGCCCCGCCAGCCATTGGCAATTTGCTGACATTGCTGGCGGGTGACCTGCATTTTTTTGATAACAGATCGTCCTTCTTTTAAAAACAGTGCGCCGGCAGGGGTAAGTTCGACGTCACGATGGCGACGATGAAAAAGCTCTACCGCCAGCCACTCCTCCAGTTGTCGCACGGTGTAGCTGACAGCAGAGGGTACACGGTGTAACTCCTGCGCTGCGCCACTGAAACTTCCGTTGCGCGCAACCGCATCTACCACTTCAAGAGAATATTCTGACCACATATTGTGCCTGCAAAAAATTTGAAACCAGTACGCAAATATTAGCGTTTCACAAGCTAAGTTTCACTCCCTAGACTCGTCACCCTGTTCACCTGCACAACAAAGAGATATTGCCATGCAACCTGGAAAAGGATTTTTAGTCTGGCTGGCGGGATTAAGCGTACTCGGCTTCCTCGCAACCGATATGTATTTGCCTGCTTTTGCTGACATCCAGCAAGACTTAAACACCTCCGCCGCCGCCGTCAGCGCCACCCTGAGCCTGTTCCTCGCCGGTTTTGCCGTCGCCCAGTTGGTATGGGGCCCCTTATCGGACCGTTACGGACGCAAACCTGTCTTACTGAGCGGGCTGACTATTTTTGCCATGGGTTGTCTGGGGATGATCTGGGTGCAAGATGCCGTCTGGCTGCTGGTATTACGCTTTATCCAGGCGGTAGGGGTTTGTGCCGCCGCGGTGACCTGGCAGGCGCTGGTGACCGATCACTACCCGGCGCAGCGCACCAACCGCATCTTTGCCACCATCATGCCGCTGGTCGGGTTATCCCCTGCTCTTGCCCCCTTACTGGGGAGCTGGATCCTTGCGCACTTCTCCTGGCAAGCTATTTTCGCCACGCTGTTTATCATTACGCTGATGTTGATGCTGCCCGCGCTGCGTTTACGCCCGGTCGCCACAAAAGCGGCCCCGGGTGCTGCTCCCGTCACCTTTGGCGCATTGCTGCGTGACCGTGCTTATCGCGGCAACGTACTGATTTATGCCGCATGTTCGGCCAGCTTTTTTGCCTGGCTGACAGGTTCGCCGTTTATTCTGCATGAAATGGGTTACGGCCCGGCAATTATTGGCCTGAGTTATGTCCCTCAAACCATCGCTTTTTTAGTCGGTGGCTACAGCTGCCGCTGGGCGCTGCAAAAGTGGTCCGGCGCACGTTTGCTCCCGTGGCTGCTGACGGCCTATGCCGCAAGCGTAATCGCCACCTGGGCAGTCGGCTTAGTGCCGAACGCCTCGCTGACTTCGCTGCTGATCCCGTTCTGCCTGATGGCGGTAGCAAATGGTGCGATTTACCCGATCGTCGTCGCCCAGGCGCTGCGTCCTTTCCCTCACGCCACCGGCCGTGCGGCTGCATTGCAAAACACATTGCAGTTAGGGCTGTGCTTTATTGCCAGCTTGCTCGTTTCGGCGCTGATTGCTGTCCCGTTACTGGCCACCACCAGCGTTATGCTGTCGACCGTATTGCTGGCAGGATTGGGTTTCAGAATGCAGCGTCACGAGAGTGATGCCCGTCACAATAAACAACCGCTGGAATCATCGACGCAGGGGTAATTGCGATTGCGATTATGTGACAGTAAAGTGATTAGCTTGCTAACAGTTTTTGGTTGAATCAGCCGATTTTGGGGCCTATACTCATTTTCGGCTGTTGATAAAATAAAATTATGCACGCGTTAGCGGGAGCCGGATCGCTCCCGTTTCACCATGGATGGCCTTTCTGGCAAGGGTCTCCCTTCCTCTGTTCTACGTCGGATATCAGCCTCACGGTTTAGCCGTGATCTTTCTCACGCCCCAAAAGCGGCAGCGCATTTTGACGGCATCGATCACTTGCAGGTGATGGAGAAGTTATGAGTTCATCGTGTATAGAAGAGGTCAGTGTACGGGATGATAACTGGTTCCGTATAGCAAGCGAGCTATTAGGCCGCGCCGGTATTCAGGTTAACGGTTCGGCTGCGTCGGATATCCAGGTTAAGCATCCTGATTTTTTTAAACGAGTGTTACAAGAGGGTTCGCTTGGGCTTGGGGAAAGTTACATGGACGGCTGGTGGGAATGCGACCGGCTGGACACGTTTTTTACTAAAGTGCTGCGTGCCGGGCTGGAGAATCAACTTCCGCGCCATGTGAAAGACACGCTACGAATTGCCGGGGCAAGATTATTTAATCTGCAAAGCAAAAAACGGGCATGGATCGTCGGCAAAGAACATTACGATTTAGGCAATGACCTGTTCAGCCGAATGTTAGATCCGCAGATGCAATACTCTTGCGCCTACTGGAAAGATGCCGGGAGTCTCGAAGAGGCGCAAATCGCCAAACTTACCCTGATATGTGAAAAATTACAGCTTGCGCCGGGTATGCGGGTACTGGATATCGGTTGTGGCTGGGGTGGACTGGCGCAATTTATGGCGCAACATTATGGTGTTCATGTGGTTGGGGTGACCATTTCCGCCGAGCAGCAAAAACTCGCTCAGCGTCGTTGTTCAGGCCTCGATGTGGACATTCGCCTCCAGGATTATCGCGATCTCAATGAACAATTTGATCGTATTGTCTCTGTCGGGATGTTTGAGCATGTGGGGCCGAAAAACTATGCCACCTATTTTGCCGTCGTCGACCGCAATCTCAAACCCGATGGGTTATTTCTCCTCCACACCATTGGTTCTAAAAAAACCGATCTTAGCGTGGATCCGTGGATTGACCGCTATATTTTCCCCAATGGCTGTCTGCCTTCAGTGCGCCAGATTGCCAGCGCCAGCGAGTCTCATTTTGTGATGGAAGACTGGCATAACTTTGGCGCGGATTACGACAAAACCTTAATGGCATGGCACGCGCGCTTCCATGAGAGCTGGCCGGACATTGCCGGTAACTATACCGAGCGCTTTAAACGGATGTTCACTTACTATTTGAATGCCTGCGCGGGCGCTTTTCGTGCGCGGGATATTCAACTCTGGCAGATTGTTTTTAGCCGGGGTGTGGAGAGTGGCTTACGCGTAGCGCGCTGATTAAAATAAACCCCGAAGATTCGGGGTTTATTTCTTATTCTTCGCTGTTCACGGCGCTGGCCGAAGCAGCTTCTTTTGCCGCCAGCACGCGCTCTACCGTGTCGACGACCGCCTGAGTTTGCGGGTCGATCTCAATATTCACCCGCTGTCCCAGCTTCTTGCCCCCAAGGGTTGTGCGCTGGAGAGTCTCCGGAATCAAGTGTACGCAAAAACGCGTCGCGGTCACTTCACCCACTGTCAGGCTGATCCCATCAATGCCAATAAATCCTTTGTAGAGGATATATTTCATTAATGTCGGGTCCTGAACCTTAAACCAGATCTGACGATTATTTTCTGAGGTGAGAATTTTAGAGATTTCAGCGGTGGTCATAATATGGCCGGACATCACATGCCCGCCAATTTCATCACTGAATTTCACCGCGCGTTCCACATTAACCGAATCGCCAATAGCCAAATCGCCTAAATTGGTAATACGCAGTGTCTCTTTCATTAAGTCGAAGCTGATATGACTGCCGTTAATTTCTGTTACCGTCAGGCAACAACCATTATTGGCAATAGAAGCCCCGGTCTCAATGCCCGAAAGCATGTGCCCAGGCAACTCAACAACATGCGTGCGGAAATTAGGTTTATCATCGACAGACACCAGTTTTGCCGTGCCCTGTACAATACCAGTAAACATGCCACCACTCCTGTATTTCATTTTCACGGTGTAACCGTTTTCTGAATGCACAATAACAGGTGAAATTTCATGTTTCCAGCCCTGACAACCCCACCCCTCTTTTTTCACTAGATAATTGATTAATCCCCGCTACAATAGTCTGACTAACTCCCCTGCTCCACCTCCCGCTGCCAGGTATGGCGGTCTTAGAAATTTCTCCAATAACAACAATATATAGGTGTCAGAAGTGCAGAAGTACATTACAGAAGCCCGTCAGTTGTTAGCACTGGCTACCCCGGTCATTATTGCGCAAGTCGCCCAAACCTCGATGGGATTTGTCGATACCGTCATGGCGGGCGG
Source organism: Phytobacter sp. V91 (assembly GCF_965644225.1). Taxonomy (NCBI): domain Bacteria; kingdom Pseudomonadati; phylum Pseudomonadota; class Gammaproteobacteria; order Enterobacterales; family Enterobacteriaceae; genus Phytobacter; species Phytobacter sp. V91. Next base: position 33,071 of record NZ_CBFFRJ010000048.1, read on the forward strand.
CTACAGCGCCACCGACATGGCCGCCGTGGCGATCGGCACCTCTATCTGGATGCCTGCGATCCTCTTCGGTCATGGACTCCTGCTGGCACTGACCCCGGTCATTGCGCAACTGAATGGTTCAGGGCGTCGTGAACGTATCGCTCATCAGACAGGCCAGGGATTCTGGCTTGCCGGGATGGTCTCGATTCTGATTATGGTCGTGCTGTGGAATGCAGGACACATCATTCATGCCATGCATAACATCGATCCCCAGCTTGCGGATAAAGCCGTCGGCTACCTGCGCGCGCTGCTGTGGGGGGCGCCCGGTTATCTCTTTTTCCAGGTCGCCCGTAACCAGTGCGAAGGGCTGGCGAAAACCAAACCCGGCATGGTGATTGGCTTTCTCGGCCTGCTGGTCAATATTCCTGTCAACTATGTCTTTATTTATGGCCATTTTGGTATGCCGGAACTTGGCGGTGTCGGTTGTGGCGTGGCAACGGCGTCCGTGTACTGGGTGATGTTCGCCTGCATGATCTCCTGGGTGAAGCGTGCGCCCTCAATGCGTGATATCCGCAATACACAGCGCTTTGCTCAACCGGATCCTGAAACCCTGAAACGGCTGGTTCAGCTTGGCCTGCCCATTGCGCTGGCGCTGTTTTTCGAAGTGACGCTGTTTGCCGTCGTCGCGCTGCTGGTCTCTCCACTGGGGATTGTCGATGTCGCCGGTCACCAGATTGCCCTTAATTTCAGCTCACTGGTGTTTGTATTACCGATGTCGCTGGGTGCGGCAGTCACCATTCGTGTGGGGTATCGGCTTGGGCAGGGTTCCACCATTGATGCCCAAACCGTCGCCCGTACCGGCCTTGTCGTCGGCGTTTGTATGGCCGCCATCACCGCCATTTTTACCGTCTCACTGCGCGAGCAGATTGCACTGCTGTATAACGATAACCCGGAGGTCGTTATCCTCGCCTCGCAGTTGATGCTGCTGGCGGCGGTGTATCAGATCTCTGATTCTATCCAGGTCGTAGGAACCGGTATTCTGCGTGGGTATAAAGATACGCGCTCTATCTTCTTTATTACCTTTATCGCTTACTGGGTGCTGGGGCTGCCGTCTGGCTATGTGCTGGCACTGACGGATCTGGTGGTTGCGCGCATGGGCCCGGCGGGCTTCTGGATGGGCTTTATTATCGGCCTGACAGCAGCCGCTATTATGCTGATGCTCAGAATGCGCTTCCTGCAACGCCAGCCATCAGCAAGAATTTTGCGACGCGCAGCGCGATAAACCCTTTGTAGCCGCCTGATGGCGGCTACTTTCTTCTCTTTCGGTTTTGCCCGTTCGTGCGTGAGGTGGTGCTTGTATTTGCACATTTAAGTCCCCCTCAAATGCGCACCGACCTTGTCAGTTGCTCAGGCAGACACTGGTACTATGGGTAGGTGATTCTGGAAAATAAAACAGTGTTAAAAGTAAGATTTAATGAACCATATATTACAATATAGCTTTTACCTATCAATCAACATTAACCTAATGCAATAATTGATTTGCCTTTTATATTTACATTATCAGATTATTAATCAGCACGACCACATTTTGCAAAAAAGAAGTACAGAGCTAAGGAAGGTGCGATTTAATCGTCAATTATGAGAACATAACCCTTTCTTTGACATAGACTTTTCACGATGCCCGCTCTTG